>JAFRLP010000607.1 GCA_017431185.1 Victivallales bacterium
ACGGCGGTCATTGAGAACACGGCTGGTCAGGGGTCCAATCTGGGCTGCACCTTTGAGCAGCTCGCCGCCATCATGGAACTTGTCCATGACCAGAGCAGGGTAGGTGTCTGCCTGGACACCTGCCATACCTTTGCCGCCGGCTATGACCTCAAGACCCCGGAAGGCTATGAGCGGACGATGGACGAGTTCGAGCGCATTCTCGGCTTCGACAAACTGCGTGGAATGCATTTGAACGACTCCAAGAGCAAACTGGGGGGGAAACTCGATAGGCATGACAGCATCGGGGCAGGCGAATTGGGCGAGGAGACATTCCGACGCCTCATGCAAGACCCCAGGCTGGACGGGATTCCGCTTGTCCTTGAGACCATTGACGAGTCTCTTTGGCCACGGGAAATCGCCCTGCTGTACTCATTTGCAAACGAAGGCCAGGCGTAGGGTAATGTCTTCGCGCGAGCATAGCAGGAAAAGACGTCGGCGTTTCTTCACGCTGAAGAACAAGCGTCATATACCAGGGTGGCTGTCGTGGCTGCTGTCGTGGCTGCTGCGGTTGTATTTCAAGACCCTGCGGCTGAAGGTCGAAGACCCGAACGGGTGGCTTGTGTCGCTGGAGCCGTCTCCAGTGGTCATCGCCATCTGGCATAACCGCATTCTGTTCCTGCCCTGCGCGATTCCCGCCGCCTGCCGAAATCGCTGCACCGTGCTGATCAGCTCCTCGCGGGATGGCGAGTACATCTCGGGGATTGTACGGCATTTTCAGTTGGGGGTGGTGCGCGGCTCGTCCAGCAAAGGGGGATTGCACGCCCTGCTGGAGTTGGATGGCGAACTCAAGGCGAGTCGGTGCCCCGTGCTGACCATTGACGGGCCGCGCGGGCCGCGGTACGGCGTGCATCCGGGGGCGATTGTACTGGCGAAGCGCAACCACGTTCCCGTCCTGCCTGTCACTTTTGACTCGGAGCGTTGCTGGCAGGCGAAAAGCTGGGACGGCACGCAGGTCCCCAAGCCATTTTCCCGTGTGACGCTTCGCATTGGGAGGCCCATTGACTTGGAGGGTTCGGATATTCGCGCTGGCCAGGAAGAAGTCCGAAGCGGGCTGCTGGCGCTCGCGCGTGACCCGTGAGGGCGAAGGCAGGGAGGCCCAATTTGCCTCCGCAGGTGCCTTGGCCCTGTTGAGGCGGAAGGAAGAGGAATATGGCCGAATATCATTTGAATGCGCAGCAGCAGGAGGCGGTTGACACGCTGGAGGGGGCGCTGCTGCTTTTGGCCGGTGCGGGCACTGGCAAGACCAGGGTGATTGTGCAGCGCATCGGTAACTTGCTGCGGCATGGTGTGGAGGCGCGGAACATTCTGGCTGTGACCTTCACGAACAAGGCGGCCCGCGAGATGCGCGAGAGGGTGAAGGCAATGATTGGGGGGACGGAGAAGGACACTCCGCTGGTCTCCACCTTCCATTCGTTCTGCGCCGAGGTGCTGCGGCATTTTGCGGACAGGATTGGCTTTACGGGCAAGTTCACCTTTGCCACGGAGGGATACCAGAATGGGCTTCTTCGGGAGATTGCGGTCGAGTTGGGGTATGCCGCCGACCATGTTGACCCGTATGGATGGCTGTACGCCATCAGCCTTGCGAAGGCGGCGATGCTCACGCCAGAGCAGTATGCCGCCAGCGGCAGGCCTGATGCGGAGAAACTGGCCGCCATCTATCGGCGCTACCAGCAGCGTCTGCGTCAGATGAACATGATGGACTTTGACGACTTGCTGGTATATACCGTGGAGTTATGGACACGTCATCCTGACGTTCTGGAGGGGTATCGGGAGCGCTTCCAGTACCTGATGATAGACGAATACCAGGACACCAACACTGTCCAGCTGCATCTGATGGTCATGCTGGCGGGGAGACGCGCCAACATCTGCGCGGTCGGAGATGATGACCAGTCCATCTACGGGTGGCGCGGAGCCGACCAGCGCAACATTCTGGACTTTGAGCGTCATTTTCCGCAGGCCAAGGTCATTCGTCTGGAGCAGAACTACCGTTCGACCAATACGATACTGCGCGCATCCAATGCGGTCATTGCGCACAATCGGGAGCGTCGTGAAAAGCGGCTCTGGTCGAACCAGGGCACCGGCGAGAAGTTGTTGGGCGTGCTGTGTCCTTCGGAAAAGGACGAGGCGGCATTTGTCGCAGAGCATATCTTCAATTTGGCGTCCAGGGGATATGCGTTGCGGTCACGGGAACGGGACTGGACGCGGTACGCCGTTCTGGCGCGCACGGGCGGACAGCATCGCCTGCTGGAGGAGGCGTTTCATCGTCAGCGCATCCCCTATGTGGTGGTGGGTTCCAAGTCCTTCTATCAGCGGAAGGAGATTCTGGATTTGCTCAGCATGCTGGAGTTGGCGGTCAACCCCAAGGGAGACATGAATCTGGTGAGGGTCGTCAATGTGCCTCCACGCGGGATAGGGGATGCCACGCTGGCGAAACTGGCGGAGCAGCGGGACATCAGCCACAGGTCGATGTTCGAGCTGCTGGGGCACCCTGACTTCACCTCGCTGGTTGGACGGGACACCGTTAGGGCGCTGGCTGAATTCCAGTCCGTCATCCTGCGTTGCGCGGAAGGTGCGGACAAGTCTGCGCCCGTGCTGCCTCGTGTTCAGCGTCTGGTCAATGATCTGGGGTATCTGGACAAGTTGATTTTAATGTACAGGCCGCGTGCCGATGCGCTGGCGCGTCGGGACAATGTGCTGGAGTTCCTCAATTCCATCGGCGAGTACGACGAGGAGAGGCATGGGCAGGGCACTTTGGTGGATTTCCTGGAGAAACTGGCCTTGCAGGACGCGAATGACCGTCGCGAGAAGGAGAAGGGCGTGACGGACAACGCCGTCAACCTGATGACCATTCACGCTGCCAAGGGGCTGGAGTTTCCGGTGGTTTTCCTTGTCGGTTTTGAGCAGGGGCTGTTCCCGCACAATCGTGCTCTGGAGGAGAATGGGCTGGAGGAGGAGCGCCGGCTCTGCTATGTGGCGATGACCCGCGCCAAGGAGGAGCTGATTATCAGTTATGCGGAAAAGCGGCGGGTGATGAACCAGGTGACCATCGCCAGGCCTTCGGTGTTTCTTGGGGAGATTCCGGAGGATTTGATTGCATACACCACACCGGAGAAAATCCGAAAAGGCTCAGCGACCTCCACCGAGGCCAGCCTGTCTCGGCTCGCCGAAATCAAGGCGCGTCTGAAGGCGGGGATGAAGTCCCCCGACGGGGGAAAATAGGGGGCTGCATCTATTCGGAAGGCCAGGCTACTTCAATCCGCGAGGCCTAAAGGCCTCGCGGGCAGGTTGGGGACTGGCGCCTGGCAGGCCGGGGGCGCCTGGCAGGCCGGGGGCGGTGTAGGCTTGTTTTTTTACTTATCGAGAATGTTGGTGAAGTCGATTTCCTCGATGTAGAGGCAATCGAAGGCGGAGATGTACTGGAAGATGTAGAGCATGTCTTTTGTGTTTTCCTCGAACATCACGCCGTTGCGCCGTTTCCACATCTGCTTGAATCGGTTCATGCCAGGGTAGATGGCGAAGGAGAGGGCGCCGCTCCGTTTCAGGGTTGGGTTGCGGTGCCCCGAAGCGTCGGCATAGACCTTGCCGTCGCTATGGACAAGATAGCGGCTTCTGACCATGCTGGGGTCTGGCGCAGCCGTGCCGATGAAGCGGAGGAACGTGTCGGGTTTGATGCTGGCCCCGGCGACTCCCAGGAGTTTGTTGTCCCTGCTGAAAATGGGGCAGCTGCATCCGATGACGATGTCGCGTCGTGTGCCGCGTTCGACGTAGGGCACGCTCCAGACCGGCTGCATTTCCGTTTTTTCGGCGGCCTGGGTGTACCAGCGGCGTGTGCGCGGGTCGTAGGTGTCGAGGTAGTCGGACTGATAGGGGTAGGCGATATGCAGCCCGTTCTCCAGGCCCACGAAGATTCGATGGACGGGGGTCTCCTCGAAAATCAGGTCTCGTGTGCCGTCTTTCCTGCTTTTTTTGTGGGAGCGGTCGAAGTCCCAGCACATGATTTGATGGAAGTTGTCGCGGATGGGGTCGAGGGTGGTCAGGAGGCTCGCCAGGGTGGTGGCAGGCAGGTCTTCCGGGGCCTTGTACATGAAGCAGGTGAAGGAGCAGTCCTTCTGCTGCGACGGGGCGAAGCCGAAGCCGGGAGGCGCGGTTTCGGGAGACTGTCCATCCCGATAATCGTAGAATTGGAGACTTGGATTGGGCGGGAGTGGATTTTCGAGCCGGACGGATGCCTCGTGCGCCAGGCTCCAGAGCGTGCCCTCCAGCAGGGTGACTTTGCGGTCTAGATTGGCCTCGGAGAGTTTTTGGTTGTTGGAGTACTGCTCAAGGATGGCGTTGGAGCGAGCCTCGGCCATTTGCCGTTGCCATTCATTGATTGCCTCCCAGGTCAATTTGAGGACGAGGGCTGCCAACAGTACCACGATGCTCAGGATGACAATCCTGTGGTGGTGGCGGATGGCGGAGGATATGGCGGAGAGCCACGGGTGCGGGGCGACGCTGACCGGTTCGTCCGCCAGGAAGGCGCGAATGTCGCTGGTCATCTCCTTGACGGACTGGTATCGTTTTTCGGGGGCGAACTCGGTGGCCTTTTTGATGATGGCCTTGAGGTTTTCGTCAATGATGCAGCCGTAGAAATGGACAAATGGGGCGAGTTTTCCTTCGCGGCAGGCTTCCAGCGCCCTGTCCTGGTCTTCCTGCGGGAAGGCTCTGCGCAGGAAGACGATTTCATAGAGGAGGAGGCCCAGCAGATAGATGTCAGAGCGCTGGTCGTATGGCTGCCGGAGAAGGATTTCGGGGGAGATGTAGCGTGGAGTGCCGTTGATGGGGCCGGTGATGGCCGCCCCGTTTGGGCCGAGTTCCTCGGCGATGCCCCAGTCCATGACGTAGGTCTCGTTGAAGCGCCCAATCATGATGTTCTCGGGCTTCAGGTCCTTGTGGATGATATTGCGGTGATGGACATAGTTCACCGCATCGCACAGCCGGAGGAAGAATTCCAGGCGCTGGGGGAGCATCCTTCTTTCGCTGGTGGCGACCTTTCGCCATTTCAGGAAGCTGTACCGCTGGCGGATGCTTTCGAGGTATTCGCGGAGAGTGCGTCCCGCCACCAGCTTCATTGCCAGATGGAGTCCCGAGTCGGCGTCGGTGTAGATGCCATAGACAGGGACGACGGAAGGGTGCTCCAGTCTTGCGGTGATTCGCGCCTCATTGATGAATGACGCGCGTATGCGCGGGTCCTGGCGCAGGTTTTCCAGGAGCGTCTTGACGGCGACGGTGCGTTGGAACTGGCGGTCTTCGGCCTTGTTGATTCGCCCTTGTCCGCCGACGGCGATCTGATCCTGGATAATGTAGTTGGCTTCACCGGCGGAGGAGATGTTGGCGTCGTCGGCAGTCAGTTCCGGGGGAGGCGTCTCGTCCCCGTCGGCAAACATCAATGTGCTGTAGAAGTCGCTGGTTTTGTCATCGATTCTGCCGGTGACCGCCTCGATGGTTTCACCTAGGAGCGCGACCAGTGGATTGCGTGTCTTGTCGTGGGCGTTTTTCTCCAGTGGCGGGATGTAGATGGGCGTTTTTTCATTGGTCCGCTCCAAATCCTGGTCAGTCATCACGATGGTTTTCCCGCCAACGGAGCCGCCAGGTTGCTTTTGTTCTTGTTCGTCCATGTAAAATTCAGCCGAGAGTGGGCAGGATGCCCTGGATGCTCTGGAATACCTCCTCAAAGGTTTGCGGGCGCTCTGCGGGGTCTTGCCGAATCATGCGTGCCATCAGTTCAGCGACGGGTGCGGGAAGCACCTCCATCTTGGCGGCGCTGGAGAGCTGCATTTTCGAGACGTGTCGCTGGGCGAGTTCATTGAGCCCGTTCGCGTCATAGTAGGTTTGTCCCGTCATGGCGTGGTACATGACCATGCCGATGCTGTAGATTTCGCTGTTGGCGTCCTCAGGCTGTCCCAACAGACGCTCGGGGGGCATGTAGTAGGGGGAGCCGGAGATGAAGTCGCTGTCGGGGTGGCGCGCCTGCTCCAAGGGGAGGCAGAGGCCGAAGTCCAGCAGGACGGCGTATTCCGCCTGGTTGATGATGATGTTTTCGGGCTTCATGTCGCGGAACAGGTAGCCGTTGCTGTAGATGTGCTGTTCGGCTGCCAGGACATGGAGGGTCATGCGGAGCACTTGGTCAACGGGGAGGCGGGTGAGCCTTTCGATGCGCTTGTCAAGCCGCTCTCCGCTGATGAATGGCATCACGGTGTAGTATTCGCCTTCGGAGTGGCCGTGGTCGAGGCAGGAGGCCACGAACTCATTGCCGCCGAAGTTCTCGCTGGAGACCGCCTCGTTGATGAGTGCGCGGATGTTTCCGGGATTCGACAGTTCCTTGCGCGCCAGGACTTTGACCGCCAGAGTGTAGCCTGGATACTTGACGGAGACCGCCTTATAGACGCTGCCCATTCCGCCGCCGCCGCAGGGTTCGTACAGGTAATAGCAGCCCAGACGGCGTGGCATGAACAAGGTCTGGTGGCAGTGGGGGCATTCGCCCAACTGCATTTGCGGCAGGTCATTCAGGCCAATGTCTTTTCCGCATGATGGGCACGGCATCTCCCCCGTGCGCCAGGCATTCCGATAGGCATCCAGGCGTTGCTTGGGAGTGGACTTGTCAGTGATGGAATGTTTGGGCATGGCTGAACTCCTGGAGGCGGAAGTGCTGGCAAGGGAGGCGGATGTGCCGCTTTGCATAGTCGCAAACTATGCTAATGTAACCTGGATTCTGAAAATATCAAGAAGACGATGCTTCACAAAATCGCAAAAAAGCGCTTTTGAGGTAATCCCTCACCGACTGGCACTGGCCGCGCGGCGCGCGGTCTGCCAAAACTGTCTGTGAAACCAAGCATGGGTGGCGGGTTTGGCAGGCTGTGCGGCGCGCGGTCTGCCAAAACAGGCAGTGAAACCAGGGCACGGGTGGCGGGTGCGCCGAACCCGCCACCCGCGTCAGTCGTCGAGGATTTCCGGGGCAGGGGATTGCGGTTGCGGGGGCGGGTCGGTGATTGTGGGCTGTTCGGGCTTCTCTTCGGGCGCGGCGTCGGGAAGTTCGACGGTGAAGGCGGCGGTTTGGGCACGGGGGGTGTTTTTGCCAATGGTGGTGGCGATGATCAGGCCATTGGCGGGAGTGCGTCGAACCGTTCCCAGCGAGTTCAGCAGCGGCTGCCACTCGCGGGTGATTTCAATGAGTTCCCCCACGCGCCAGGTCAGAATCTGGCTTGACTGCACGGCGGGGGTATCTCGGAACAGCGTTCCGATTTTATCGGAGTAGAGGAAAGATGGCTGATAGAGGCCGTTCATGTCGTTTGTGCAAAGCAGCAGGTAGGTGAGGGATTGCTGTTCATGGAGCGCCTGGACTTTGGCCGGCTCGGCGCGGAGGCCCATCAGCAGCAGCGCGTTGCTCAGGCGGGCGACAGGGGCGCGGCGGCGTTCGATGAGGTCCAGCAGGGCGGCCTGCTGCTGTGTGCGGAGATGGCTGGGAAGCCGTCGGATGGCGAAGAGGTTGGTGGGGCATTCGTCCAGACAGCGGTGGAATGCGGCGTAGGCCTTCTCGTTGTCCTTGAGCAGGAGGTAAAGCCGTCCCAGGTAGAGTGGGATGAGGTGTCGTTGCAGCCAGCGTTTGTCTCTTTCGAGGGACTGTTCCTCCAGCAGTTTCAGGTGGGCTGGGTCTGGAGGCGGGGTTGCGCCGATTTCCGCGAGGCGGATATGGAGCGCCTGCTCCAGAAAGGCGGTGCGCAGGGAGAAGGATGCGGAGCGGTACGAGGCGTTTTTCCTGGGGAGGAGCTGCCTGGCCCGCTGGAGTTGGCTGGCGGTGGCCAGTCCTTCGTCATCGTAGGCCAGCGGGAGGAGGGCGCGGGTGATTTCGTCCTGCCTGCCCAATTGACGTTGTATCTGCGCCAACAGGAGCGCGCATTGTGCGACGGGCGCTCCTTTGGCGGCGATGCTGTTCAGAAGGGATTCCGCCTTGCGGTAGTGTCCGCCGGAGACGAGCGCCTGGCAATCCTGGATTCTTTTTTCGTGGAACTCCCTTCGTTTGTTCCAGTAGATGGCGAGGGCTTGGGTTCGTTGGTCAAATTTCTGTTCGAGTTCGAGGATGGTTGCGCGTGTCCTGAGCAAATGGAGAAGGCGTTGGTCGCGGCTCTCCTCGGAGATGAGTTCCTCGGGTGGCATTGCGAGCATGAGGTCGGTCAGGTGCATGGCGTCATCCAGGCGCTGGTACTGGATGAGGAAGTTCAGGAGTTGCCTGCGCGCCATGAAATCTGGGGGGATGATTTCGACGAGGCGCGTGTAGTTCTTCTCCAGGAAGGTGAGGGCCCCGAAGACCTGCGTGGCGTCCTTCGGGTTCAGGGAGAGGCAATAGGCGAATCTTTGGATGGCATTCTCCTTGTGCTGGTTGGCGGATGGACGGTTGCCCTGCAGCAGGGCGTCGATGTAGCGGCGCATCTCGGCAAAGGCGACTCCGCGCACCTGGCTTACCAGGTTGGGGGCGCACTCCAGCGCGTATGCGTAGAGTTGCGACAGGCGCTCGTTGTCAAAACTCATGGCTTTGAGTGCGTTGGCGCTTTCCATGATATGGGACAGCTGGATGGCTGTGGCCGGGTCCTGCGGGGCACGTGTGCAGGAGCGGATGATGTCGGCGAAGGCCCCTTGGCAATAGGCTTGCAGTTCCTCGTCTGGCAGGTCAAGCTGTTTGGCAGCGGTGAGCTGGACGGAGGCGGAGCGAGCCAGCAGCTGATGGTCCCCCTTTCCGTCCTTTTTGGCGGATTTCATATAATGGAGGAGTCGCATGACTTCAATCCGTCCAATGCTGTTGGCGCTGGAGTCCATGGCGAGTTGGCTGCGCAGTTTGGCATAGGCCAGCCCTGCCTTGGCATTGCGCCAGGTCATGGGCAAAAGCACGCATGCGATGAGGATGGCAAGGAAGGGGAGGGGGAGCCTTTCGCGGAAGCGTCCCCGATGGATATGTTTGCCGTGCTTGCTGTGCAGGGCTGGTTCGGGCGTGGGTTCAGGCCTGCGGGAGGCGGCGAGGCCGACCGCCAGCAGCGCGGTCAGCAGAACGGCATTGGGCCAGGCATGGAGGTTGAAGTCAAACGCCTCATGGAGCAGTACGCCCGGCAGGACAAGGAGTGCGCCGTAGGCCAGCCAGCGGCGGGTGGCGTCCTGCTGTTTGGCGGCGCGGACCATGCCCCCAATCCAGCAGGCAAGGAGAATGACGAGGAGAAGGATGGTCAGCGGGAGTCCGATTTCGGCGACCAGTTCCAGGTAGTCGTTATGGGCGTGTTCAATGATGGCGCGGGTCAGGCGCCCTGTCTCGTAGGGCTGGATGGTGTGGCCGTATGCGCCAAGTCCCACTCCGGTGGGCCAGAAGTCGCGGATGAGGCTGACGGTGCATTTCCAGATATGCCAGCGCAGGTCATTGGAGAACGGCGTGTCCAGGCCCTTTTCATAGCGTTCGGCAAGGGCGGTCATTGCCCAGGGGAGGGCGCAGGCCAGGGCGATGCAGGCAATGGCGGTCAGGGCCAGGATTTTCTGGCGATGTTTTCTGGACAGGGAATGGGAGGAGAAAAGGCGGATGAAGGTATAGATGGCCAGGGAGAGCAAAGCGCCCAGGACTGCACCTCGGGAGAGGCTGAGCACCTGTGCGGTGAGCATCAGGAAGATGCTGACGAACAGCAGGGAGATTTGCCAGGTGGCAACGGAGTCATCCCGATGGTCGCCGGCATTCAGGTCGTGGCCATGCCGCCATTGCTTTTCGGCGGGGATAAGGGCGGCTGCCGCCATGCAGCCGAGCATCATCAGGAAGGCGAAGTGGTTGCGGTTGATGAACGTGCCGGAGATGGCGTGCCCCTGTCCCAGCGCGGGGTTCCCCTGGAAGTACGCGATGAATCCCCAGATGGCGTTGCCGACGGCGGCCGTGACCACTGTCCAGAGGACCAGGCGGAAATCGCGGCGGTGGCGCGCGAGGCTATAGACGAGAGTGAAGACGAGAAGGCAGATGGTCGCCAGAAACACATATAGCCGAGTGCCGTCCAGGGAGAGTGACAGGGTGGCGGTGGCGTGGCCGTCGGGCAGCGCAAGTTCATTGAAATGCCGCCAGATGGCGGATGTCTTAGGGGAGAGTTTGGCCACCAGGGCGTCGTTCGGCCAGAGTTGCGCCGTGCCGACTGCGATGGGAATCAGGTAGAGCAGGTGCATCGGCGAGAGGCGGAGGGCAGGTGTGGTCGAGCCATTCCACCAGCGGGCCAGAAGCCATACGAAGGCGGAGGCGAGCGCGAATAGCATCAGGATGGGCAGCCACCAGCGTTCGCCCCCCGCGTGGCAAAGGGGCATCACCGCAAGGCCCAGGCAGAGAATGGGCAGTGCGGCGCATTCCAGCAGGTGAAATATTTGATGCAGATAGTAGCGAAACTTCTCTTTGGACATGGTGGTACTCCTTGGTGCATTAATACTATAATGCATTTCATTTGGTTTGCAATTCAAGGCGGTCTGCTGAAAAAAAAGGCCGTCGCGATTGAAAATCCGCTGAATGACCTTATGTTATAGCGTCGCCGGAGTCCTGCCGTTTGCGGCGGTTTCCGGCGTGGGACTGGTCAAAGCAAAGAAGAGCATTATGCATTGCGAAGAGCGTTTTGCCGAAATATACCATAGTGAGCCTGAGGGGGTGGCTTTCTGTCCGTATCGGGTCTGCCCTGTGGGAGCGCATAGCGACACACAGCATGGAAGGATTACGGGACTGGCTTTGGACAAAGGCATCCACCTGGCCTATCGTCCGAAGCGCAATGGGGTCATTGAGCTGGCCTCGTTGAATTTTGACAAGCGCGCGCAGTTTCATGTGGCGGGGGTGCCGCGTGAACGGCAGTCGGACTGGGCGGATTACCTTCGGGGCGCGACCTTGGCCTTGGCGGAAAGGTGGCCTCTGACCATGGGGCTGGCTGGAGTCATCGAGGGGAGCCTGCCAGTGGGAGGCTTGTCCTCGTCCTCCGCAGTCATCATTGCCTTCTTGAAGGCGCTGTGTACGGTCAACGGCATTCGGCTGGACGAGCAGGAGTTGGTTGCCATGTGCATGGACGCCGAGAACAACTATGTCGGGGTCTCCTCCGGCAAGCTTGACCCGAGCTGCGAGACCTTCTGCCGCAAAGACCGCCTGCTCTACCTGGACACGCTGGACGACACGCGCGAACTGGTCTCCGCACCGGCGAACATGCCTCCCTGGCGCATAGCGGTATTTTTCTCCGGACTGGAGCGTTCCCTGGTCGGAACAGCCTTCAATATGCGGGTGGACGAGTGCCGCTCCGCCGCATACGCCTTGCTGGCCTATGCAGGTCTGCCCTACGGGAAGTTTCGGGAGACCCACCTGCGCGACGTGCCACGCGAGGTGTTTGAGCAGTACCGGGGGCGGTTGCCGGAGAACTGGCGCAAACGTGCCCTGCATTGGTATGACGAGCAGGAGCGGGTTCTGCAGAGCGTCGAGGCCTGGCGACAGGGCGACCTGGTGAAATACGGGCGACTCTCATTCGAGAGCGGCAAATCCTCCATCGAGAACTGGCAGACCGGCTCCCCCGAGTTGAAGGAACTCTACAGCATCATGACCCATGTTGACGGCATCTACGGCGGGCGGTTCTCCGGCGCCGGCTTCCGCGGCTGCTGCATGGCGCTGTACCATCCCGATTATGAGGAGAGCATCCGTGAGCAGGTTACCCGCGAGTATCTTGCGGTGTTCCCTGCGCTGAAGGGGAAATTCTCCGTCCATTGCTGTGCCAGCGCCGATGGCATCGGCGCATGGTCTCTCTCCTCCGGCAGTTCGCCTTCGTCATCCCAACAATAGACAGGACCGTCATGCAGTGCATCATTCTGGCTGCCGGCTATGCGACCCGGCTCTATCCTCTGACTGAAAATTTCCCCAAGCCATTGCTGGAAGTGAAGGGCAAGGCCATTCTGGATTGGCTGCTGGATGATTTGGCGGCGGGTGGGAGAATCTCGCGTTACCTGGTGGTTTCCAACCATCGTTTCGCAGGTTATTTCGAGCGCTGGGCGGCGACCCGCCGGGAGCGGATTGAGGTGCTGGATGACGGGACCACCTCCAATGAAACGCGCCTGGGTGCGGTCCGCGACCTGCAATTTGCGCTGGAGGCCTCCGGCGCAATGGGGCAGGACGAGGCCTGGCTGGTGATGGCGGGGGACAATCTTCTGGACTTCAGCCTGGGGACTTTTCTCTCATACGCGCAGGAGAGGGGCACCAGCTGCGTGATGCGCTATCACGAGCCTGTGAAGGCGCGTCTCTGCAAATCAGGGGTGCTGGTGGTGGATGAGGGGGAGCGGGTGCTTCGGATGCAGGAGAAGCCGTCGGAGCCCGCGAGCAATTGGTGCTGTCCCGCCTTTTACATCTACAGGGCGGAGGATGCGCGGCGCATTCCCGAGGCCATCGCCGCGGGGTGCGGCACGGATGCGCCTGGCAGCCTGGTCGCCTGGCTTTGCTCCAGGACTCCGATTCATGCCATGGTCATGCCGGGGGCGCGTCACGACATCGGCACATTGGAAAGTTATCGCCAAATCTGTGAAAATTATGGTGGCCTGGCGTAATTTGCGCTCTCTTGATGTCCCAAAGTCCGGCGCAAATCTGGGAAAAATCCATTTTTTTTGTTTTTTTCGATGAATTCGATTTGCAAAAGACCAAAGAGGGGATTATAGTAAGTGTCGATTTTGTTTTTTGTCAATAGTTGTAATTTCCATTCCAAACAAATGTCGGCTGACGCCGACGAACACCAAGGAGAAATCCATGAACAAACAGTGGTATCTCGTAATGGCTGCCGCATTGACGCTGGCTGGCGCATCCTACGCCCAGACCGCGCCGAAGGCCGCCCAGCCGGCTGCCGTGCAGCAATTGGCTGCCCAGAGCGTTGACACGTGGGTTGGCCAGTTTGAGGCCATGTCCAAATCCACCGACAAGGCACAGAAGGATGGCTTCGCCGCCACCGCCCAGGCCGCCCTCAATGCGATGGACACGGCCAAGGCCAACAGCATTGCCGCCGCCGTCAACAACAAGGTCAAGGGTGTTGGCATCGCCAAAGTCAACAACGCCTGGTCCGTGATGTTCAACCTCACCGAAGATGGTGATTCCGCCGCCGCCACGCCTGATGACGTCGCCGAGGCCAATGCCGCCATCGCCGCCCTGGCCGAATTCAGCGGCTCCGCCATCGCCGAGGGCAAATCCGAGGCCACCGTGGATTTCCGCCTGGACGCCCAGTATTGGGAAGACCAGGACAAGGAAATGCCTTTTGACACGGATCCTGACTATACCCCCGGACCCGAACCCATTCCGCCGCACCCCGTCAGCGGTTCCTCTTCGAGGTAATCATCAGCAGCTGCGAAACCAAAAAAAGACAAGAGGCAATAGATGAAAGAATTGACTAAAAACCTCATGGTTGCCGCTGCCGCAGCCACCGCGATGGTGGGTAGCATGGCGACCGCCGACCTGGCGGACTACTTTGACACCGCCGCCAACGTTCTCCCGAACAAACTGAGCATCTCCGCGTTTGAAGAGGTTCGCTACGAGGACAACATCCATAACCGCAGCAGGAACGAGCGCGGGTCTCTGATTCTCAAGACCGGTTTGGGAGCCGACATCTACGGCGACAAGGGTGATTACCGCTACGGCTTGGCGGGCAACATGTCGTATGACTACTACGACCATGATTCCCATGACATGAACGAGTTCGAGTGGAATCTCGCTCCTTACATCAGCGGCAACTTCAATGTCCTTGGGGATGACACCCTGACCATCAACCTGAAGTCCCGCAACAAGCGCGAGCGCTATGACACCTCCGACACCCGCTATGTCCGCAGGTCCGTCAATGGCGGCGACCTGGTGTATGACATGGTGGCGAATGAGAAGGTTGGCGTGCTGTTCGGCGCCGAATATCTCTACACCCACTACTCCCAGAAGAAGTTCAAGGCCCGCACGCATAGCGACTACGGCTTCAGCGTGAGCCCCTACTACAGGCTGGATGAGAAGACCAAGGTCGGTCTGCACATTGCATACGACAAGCGCGACTACAAGAACGACAACTACGACGATGACAACTACACCTGGATTGTCAACGGCTTCGTGAACTACATCTACAGCGGACAGCTGAACGCCACCGTCGAGGCTGGCGTGATGAAGAAGAACTACGATGGTCTGTCCGGCGGCGGCACCGATGACAATGGCCGTGCCTACGACAACAAGAACAACGACTGGATTCCGAACTACAAACTGACGGTCAACTACAAGGCCAACAGCCAGTTCGCCTTCCGCGTGGTTTCTTCCTACGGCGCCGAGGACACTGGTTCTGGCCGCGGTCTGCGCACCGCCTACCGCAATACTTTCTCGGCCAGCTGGACTCCCAGCCGTAAACTCGACGTGACCCAGAGCGTCTCCTGCCTGATTCACGACGAAAAGAACTACAACACCGATACCACCGAATACATCTACAACCTGAAGGCCAGCTACAAGCTGAACGACCGGGTTTCCCTGTACGGCGGCTATCGCTATGACAAGGTTCACTACGACCAGAATCACGATTCCGACTACGCTGACAACGAGGTCTATGTCGGCGTGAAGATTAGCCTGAAGTAATCTTGAACACGTAGTTCAGTGCGTTAGACTGCGAAAGCCTTGTTGCCCGCTTCGGGAAGCAAGGCTTTCGTGTTTGTAGCGGCGGCCCCCGCCGTCGCAGGGAAGGCTGTTTCTCGGCGGTGGGCCCGCCGTCGCATATCCTGCCCCGCGTCCAAGAAGGGTGATGACATCATGGCGCTTCCCCTGGGAATGACATCGTTTTGACAAGGAGAAATGCAAGTGCGAAGAACTGTTTTACTGCTGCTGTGCCTTATGGTGGCTGGAGTGTTTGCCGAGGGCGGGTCGTTGAAGGCGTCGATGCTTCGAGCCGGCGATGTCCTGTCAGTCAATGTTTTCCGTGTGCAGGAGTTTAGCAAGACAGTTCGCGTGGAGGAGGATGGCACCTTCCATTATCCCCTCTGCGGGGACATCAAGGCCGCTGGCCTGACGCCACGCGATGTGGCGAAGGAACTGGAGTCTCGGCTTGCCAAGCAGATTGCCGAGCCGCAGGTGGATGTGTTTGTGACCCAGTGGAGCGCGCGCAAGGTCTATATTCTGGGAGAGGTGTCCAACAGCCTTTCCCTGGACTTGCCGACCAATGGCAACATGACCGCCTTGCAGGCCATCAGCGCGGCGGGCGGCTTTCGCGAGAGCGCCGATTTGAACAATGTGGCGGTGCTGCGCCGGGATGAGCAGAATCGCCTGGTGCGCCACAGGATTGACGTCTCCGCGCTGGTTTCGCGCAGTTCTGGCGGTGATGACTTTGTGCTGCGTCCGGAGGACACATTGATTGTCCCGAAGGCTCCGCCCGTCTATATTGCCGGCTCCATCAAGAACCCGACGGTGTTCTTCATTGACACCCAGCGTCCTCCGCTTCTTTCTGAAGTGGTCATCCGTGCCGGCGGAATGATAGCGGAGGCGGACCCTGGCACGATTACCGTGCTGCGCGAGAATGGAAAGGGAGAGCGCCAGCCGCTTCAGGGCTCCTTGCTGACGGACGAGCACAACAGTTATGTCAATGACATCACCATCCAGGCTGGTGACAGCATTCTGGTCTCCGCCGCTGCCCAGATTTATGTCCTGGGCGAGGTGAAGAAGCCGGGGCCGCTGACGCTGGCTCCCGGCAAGCGTCTGACCGCCCGTCAGGCGATTGCGCTGGCAGGTGGTTTCACCGACCTTTCCAAGCAGAGCGACATCACGCTGATCCGCGGGCAGAAGTTCCAGAAAATCAACTTGCGGAAACTGTATAACAGCGAGGACAATCTCGGGCGCGACATCG
Organism: Victivallales bacterium; assembly: GCA_017431185.1. Next base: position 15,936 of record JAFRLP010000607.1, read on the forward strand.
AGCTGCAGTATGGGGACATCCTTTTCATCAAGGAATCCATTTTCTGAACAGTTTTTTTGCCTCAGTGACGTGCAAAACCCCAATCTCGCATTATATTAGAGGTGACTGCCTCTGGAGATTGGGGTGAGGCGGAAAACACAAATCCGTTTTTTTTGTTTCGATAGGAGACATGAATGGCAGAGCAGTTTGGAGTCCCTGGCGCAGGGGTCGGTCTTGATGGCAGCCAGCCGAATGATGATGGGGACAACCTGGTGGAACTGGCGTTTCGCCTGTTCATGACCTATGTGCGCCCCTATCTTTGGCTTTATGCGGTGACGGTCATCCTGTTTTTGGCGGCAGGCTATGTCTTTCTGAAGACGGCCACGCCCATTTACGAGTCAACGGCCCAGATGCTCATCAGCAGCGGGGAGACGAAGGCCATCAATGTGGATGGCATGGATGACCCGACCTCCGGCATCCAGGGGGACATTTTCCTGCGCACGCAGATGATGGTCATGCAGTCGGATGCGATTCTCAACCAGGTCTATGAGCGCATGGGGATGCTGGGAGAGGATTCGCTGAAGGTCATAGGGCCGAAGATTGAGCGCGAAGTGGGCACGAGCCTGGTCAACATCAAGGCTCGCTCCGAGGACAAGGAGGCGGCAGCGAAGTTTGCGAACACGGTTGCCGAGGTCTATATGGACTTCATGTTCAAGCGCCGCAGTTCCCTCTCCTCCACAGGCGTCGATTTGCTGCGTGACCAGCTCAAGGAAGTCCAGGACAGCAGCCAGAAGGCGATGGATGAGTTCCTCAAGTTCAAGGAGGAGCATGGCATCTTCGACCTGAGGCAGACCTATGATACCCTCAACCGCCAGAAACTGGATTTGACCAACAAGATCTTTGATGCGGAACTTGATGCGGATGAGATCAAGATGAGCCTTGAGGAGATTGAGGCAAACCGCAAGATTGCGGTCATCATGCTGCCTTACCTCATTCCGCAGAACAGCACCGCCACGCTGAACAACATCCAGCAGATGATTTTAAACCATCAGATGGATTTGCCGAAACTGATGACGCAATACAGCGAGGCCCACCAGGTCATCCAGGTGCATGGCAAAGTCGGTGAGCTTCTGGACAAGGCTGCCGAAGACCAGGTGGACATCAGCGTCAATGGCCTGAAACTCAAATATCAGCGCACCTTGAAGTTGAAGGAGAAACTGAACCAGCAGATCAAGGAAATCGAGCAGCGCCTGGTGGAGCTTGACCGTCTTTCCGGCGATTACCGCATCCGGGAAAATGCGGTGAACAAACTGGACCAGACCATTTCCAACATCACTGGCCGCATCAACGACATCCAGATCGCCGAGGCGACCACCATTGGCAATTACGCCATCAGCCGCGTGAACGATGCGAAACTGGCTGACTTCCCCGCGTTCCCGCGCCCGAAAATCATCCTGGCTTTGGCGTTTCTGCTGGGAATTGTCGTGGCGGCGGGCACGGCGTTCATTCTGGTTTTCCTGAATGACAAGGTGACCGAGCGCGAGGAGCTCTCCTCCGCCTTCCTCAATCAGGTCACGGTGTA
>JAFRLP010000608.1 GCA_017431185.1 Victivallales bacterium
AGAAGGAGCGCGAGCCATTGCGCCCCGTGAATTTGAACCAGAAGGTCGGGGTGACGCCGACCTGGGACTGCGCCGCAGTCCTGATGACCCATCCGGAGTCATCATACTCGCCGTCCTTGGCGGGCCAATGCGCATCATCGGGGATGCGCCCCAAGTCCACGGCGTCCTCATAGCCAGTGGGGCCTGAAGTGGGGGGAACGATGGTGCTCCAGTAGTTGTTGGGGAAGAGCTTCTTCACGACGGAGATGCATTCGGAAGGCTTCCAGTTGCTTTGGGCGCTGATGCTGACCCCGAAGATGGAGCCTCCGCTGGGATACTTGGCAGCCGAATACTCGAAAGAGCCATATTCTGACGCTGTGCCGACTGGATTCTTCAGTTTGCAGACATCAACTTCCGTGGCGGAGGTCAGGTCGTTGCTGGACAAGTTGGCGGTATCCAGGACTTTGAACATGAACAGGTAGGGATAGCTGTCCGACGAGATGCCAGCCTTTGTGCGCCAGGCATTTCGGACTCGTTTGGCAGCAGCGCTGGTGGAAAAGCGAGCCAGCACAATCTTGTACTGCGCCGCAAAGTCGCGGAAGGTGGTTGAATTCAGGATCTGCGTCTTGAAGGCATTGCAGTGGGAGCAGGTGTCATATCCCACCTCCACCAGCAGGGGGCGGTTGTTTTCGTAGGCATATTTTTTGGCGGAGGCCATATCGTCCACAAAGACAGTTGCGTCCCAATCATCCGTCGGCACAGGTTCGGGATCGTCGGGGTCATCGGGGTCATCGGGGTCATCGGGGTCGTCGGGGTCATCGGGGTCGTCGCCGCCCTCTGAGTCCAGAGTCTCCCACTTGTCATTTGGGAAACAGGCAGAGACCTGCTTGATGAGATTGGAGACAGACCAGGAGCTTTCGCTGCCGATGCTCACGCCAAAGAAGGAGGAGCCATTCCCATAGTAGCGTCCCGTATAGGGATTCTCAGAGGTTTTGAAGGTCACCTTGCACATGGAGACCTCCGTGGTAAGCAAAGAGGCCGAAGTCAGGTCAGCGTCCGGCAACACCCGAAAAAGGAAGAGGTATGGGTAGCCGTCACTGGTTTCACCGCAAATGGAGCGATGGGCATTGCGGACTCTCTTGGCGGAAGCCGATGCCTCAAAGGTGAGCACCACGAGGCGATGGGTGGTCGCGAATTTCAGGAACGACGCCGAGTCCATAATCTTCCGCAAGGTCACGCAATGGGGGCAGGTGGAATACCCTGCCTCCACCAGAAGAGGACGATTGTTTTCGTAGGCGTATTTTTTGGCGGCTGCGGCATCGTAGAGGATTTTTCCCAGCCATTGCTCCTCGTCAGACGCATGCGTCTCCCATGAGGCCAAGGCCAGGACTGAATATGCCAAAACCAGAAACAGATGAAATAGCGAGGCATTCTGACGCATCAATGGTATCTCCTAAGTTATTCAAGCGATTTTGAAGTCGGGTCGGAACTGGAGTCAGAGTTTTTCGCCGAAGGCTGTGCCGCTGCCTTGGCCGACTCGCCTTGAGGAGACGACTCCGGCTGTTTCGCATTGTCAGGCCACAATCCTTCAGGGAAGAAAACGCAGACAATCGGATATTTTTGAGAGAGACGGCGCGCCTCCCTCTCCATGAACTTCCGGAGTTTGGCAGAAAAAAGCAGTTGCCGAATGTTCTCGCGGTTGCCCAAATCCTCGGGGAAGATTTTGCCGAAGAGAAGCTGCGCAACGCGAAGCCGCTCCGGCTCGCCCTCCTTTTTCGGCGGAATCACCCGAAGCACCCTCATAATGCGAAAGCATGTGGGCGTCTCCAACACCCCCGTCGTTTCGCCAGGCTGATAGGGAAACTCCTTCAATTGGTTCAGGTCGGCGAGTTCCTCCCTGGTGAAGTCATAGTCGAGTTCGCCGCCGCGGTCGGACTCGACTCCCTCGGAGCATTTTCGGGCCATTTGCGCGAACCCCTCGTCCGTCTGCAGGCTTTTATCCTTCAGAAGGCTGGCAACCAGCTTGCCGGTATTCGCGTTCTGCCCGATATAGACCTGATTGAACTGCCTGCGGAATTCGATATACTCATCCACATCCTTTTCAGGGACGGTAACCTGCTGCTTCTGCAGTTCGCTGAGCTTCATCAGGCGCAGAGTATCCTCGTAATTGAGCTTGGCGATGGAACTTCTGCCAGGAGAAAGGGAACGCTGATATCTAGCCAGCGTAGAGGGTCTTTTCTGTCCCTTGAGGTTATTGACGACCACCGCCTCGTATTGCATTCTTTCGGGGTCGGTCAAGGTCAACTGCATGTCATCCATCTCCTGCAAGAACAGCCCGCGCATGGCAAGGGCCTGCAAACGCCCTCTCAGATGCTTTTCGAAGTCCGGAGAGGCGGTAAACTCCTGGGGTTTTCCATGAATGATGGCATTCAACATTGGCTGGAACTCGCGCCAGCTCATTTTCATGGAGCCGACCTCCAGAATGGAGTCGGTCGGGCGCAAGAAGGCGACAACGGCAGCCAGATTGACCGTCCGCTCCGTCTTTTGAGCCTCATTTGCCTGTTCCACGGCCTTAGCCTCCCTCGTAGTCTGGGCATTGGTCTGGACTCCAGCGGCCCCCTCTTCAACAGCGAAGGCGGCGGGATGGGCAAGGCAACAGGCTATGGCAAAAGCAACGAGGAATCTCATGGGAGTCGAAAGGCCGATGAGAGCGAATGAAACAGATTGATTCCCGCTTCGGGTGGACATTGACATTGGAACTAATATATTGTATGGCGGCAGGAATTACAACTCATTCAGTTGTATTTTTCTCCGCGTTGTTCTTCTTTTGGGAGTTTTGATTTGGGATGCTCTTCTCGATTACCGTGTCATCCGGCAGAATGACCAGTTCTTTGTTAGCGTCTTCGCTTTCCGCCTTTTGACGTTGCTCCTCTTCCTTGACCCATTGGGTTGCCTGTTCCTGCGTGGTGATTTCCTCGCCATGGGCGGCCATTCTGATATATTCAAGGGCAAGGCTTCTGGTCGATTCATCGGAGGAGTCCAGATAACGCGCCAAAAGCGGGACTGCCTCCAAGGAGGGCAATTCGAGCATTTTCTGAAAATAGACGAACTTTTGGTCTTCGCTAGGGTCGGAGTTGACAATGGCATCCCAGGCTTCCATGGAAATCTGGTCAGCGGGGTCGTCACTGTACTGGGCCTTGGCCAGGATATGTTCGATGGCCCGTCTTGCCAGAGAAGCCAGGTCAGGATTCGAGTCATTCAAGGCGGTGGAGAGAGCCACAACAGAGCGCGTGCCACCAATCCATTCCAGGGCATTGACGGCAAAAATCCTGTCATTGAGCTTTCCCGTGAGCATGGATTTGGCCTGCTCGAAGGCGGCGTCGGTATTCTTTTCAACCTCATCCATCAAATCCTGCAATTTACGGATATTCTTGAAGGACGGGTCATTCTGGTCCACCACCGCAGGTTCATCCGCCTCGCCTTTCCTTTCCCCCGCCAAAGATTCCGCCTCCTTGTTTTCGGCTGCAGCCGCACTCCCTTCGGAACTCTTCCGGGCATGCTCCTTTGAAGCGGTTCGGGACGGCACGGAGGCCGCCATCTCCTCCTGGGGCAAGGGCCGGCTGCCGAAATAAACGGAAACGCCTAATACCAGAACAATGGCAGCGACAACTGCCCAGAGACCCAATTTCTGCATGGTGGAAAACCTTTTTTTTGAAGTGTGGAGTGAAACAGTCGTTTAGACAAACCACACTGGCGAATGTTCCGAAAAGAGTAGGCACAAACAAAAAAGACGGTGGACAGGCAAGGCCGACCGTCCCACCGTCTTTATTTCAAGGGCGAATGTGAAAGAAACTACTCTTCCTCTTCGGCGGCCAGGGCTTCGGCGACGTCATCGCTGAGTTCCATGTCGGTCACGACTTCCTGGGCGTCATCGTAGTCCTCCAGCACGTCCACGAACTTCTGGACTTGCTTGGCGACATTGACGTCGGTAATCAGCGTGGTGTTCTCGGGAATGCGGGCGACGCTGGACTCGCTGACCGGGATGTTGTTCTCCTCGAAGATCTTGAGGAGGTCGCCAAAGGCCTCCGGCGGAGCCAGAACCTCGGCCACGCCATCCTCGACGGAGATGTCCTCGACGTCGGCTCCGCCTTCCAGCAGAAGGTTCATCAGGTAGTCCTCGTCGGCCTTTTCGCCCTCGATGACGAAGCGCGCCTTCTTGTGGAACTTGTAGGAGACGGCGCCCGCGCCGCCCAGATTGCAGTTGTAGCGGTTGAAGATGGAACGGACATCCGCAGCAGCGCGGTTGCGGTTGTCGGAGAGGCAGGTGACGATGATGGCGACGCCGCCTGCGGCATAGCCCTCGTAGGTGAGCACATCCATCACGGCGCCTTCGCCGCCGCCCAAACCCTTCTTGATGGCACGGTCGATGTTGTCGTTGGGCATGTTGACCGCCTTGGCCTCCGCAATGGCGGAGCGCAGACGGGCATTCAGAGCGGGATCGCCACCGCCTTCCTTGGCGGCGATGATGATTTCCTTGGCGACGCGGGAGAAGGCCTTGCCGCGCTTCGCGTCCGCCGCACCTTTCTTATGTTTGATGGATGACCATTTATTGTGCCCTGACATGGGAACTCCTTTGGGGTGAAGGTTGTTTTTTGATGGACAAATTTTTCACGACAGCGGTAATGTAGCCTGTCACTGGCCTTTTGTCCAATTTCCTAAACGAATTTTTCCATTTTGGCGGTGCAAAAACCGTAATGCCTCACTGACTGATATTGGTTTCAAACGTTCCGTAGTCTATCCGTAGGCTCCATGCAATAGCCTCCATAGACGATGTCCATTCTGTGTGATGCCGGCTTCC
>JAFRLP010000609.1 GCA_017431185.1 Victivallales bacterium
ACACCTGGGTGGAGCTCGGACAGGAAGCTGTTCTCGTAGGCCTCCTTCAGCTCGCAGTCCTTCACGCCCGGCTGGCAGGCGCGCAGAACGGAGATGCTGTAGAGCTTCAGGGAGTCGCCGGGGGAAGACACGGCCTCCAGCTCGGGCAGCATGTCCGAGAAGACCCTTTCAGCCAGCCAGTAGCCCGCCCAGTCCTTCATGGCCACGTCGGAATAGGAGATGTTCGGGATGGCGTCAGGGGCAATCGGCACGTACGCCCCGTCCACGATATGCCCGATGGTCGGCCCGTTGACGGGGACATGGCGGCCATCGACGTACTTGCAGCCTGTCCGCCGGCGGACGGCGTAGAGGTTCTTTGCGCGACCGTATGCGATGACCACCGTGTTCTTCGGGCGCTCCACGCCTAGTATCTCCTTGGGTCTTGGCATCTGGCTTCTCCTATGGTTTTTGGCTTGAAATCAATGTATAGTCTAATATAGCATAAATTAGACTATATTCAAGCCGAAAATCACGAAAAATGTCGACATTTTGGACTTTTTTCACTGGAATTGGTGGGAATATGGCGACAAAAAAAGGCACACCGACATTGCCGTGTGCCCCTGATATGGTTGCAAGACGTTTTAGTTTAGATGGTTGCGATGTATAGTCCCACTCATTGGGAAAGTTCTAATTAAACAAAAAACGCCCAGACCGCGCGGCGTCGTGGGCGTCGACGCCAGCTGCTTCACCAAGACGGAAGACCAGAGCGACGGCACCATCACGCTGCGGATGGTCTTCTTTTTGACGCTTGACAATATGCTGCCCGAGCAGGCGAGCCAAGTCAAGGCAAATCCGGAAAACTTCAAGCGCACCGTCGTGGACGAAATCGCACGGCGCATCGACGCAATGCCAATCAAGGCGTAAGCCACACACCACAAAGACAAAGGGGAAAACAACAATGGCCTACATCTTCAAGCCCGCTAACTCCAAATTCTTTTGCATCTGCTGGGTGGAACGCACGCCCGACGGCAAGCGCGTCTGGCGGCGCAGGACCACGGGAACCGACAACTACGACGAGGCCGAGGAGCTTTGCAAGACCTTCGAGGCCGCACGCGCCAAACGCCTCTGCAAGGAAACCGTCGCCTCGCTTCTCAAGGCTGCGGGAGATTCGGAGAGCATCGCGCCCGACGTGAACCTCACCGACCTATGGACCTGGTACGTGTCGCACTGCGAGATTCGCTGCGCGGAACGCCAGCAACGCGACCGCCAGAACAAACTGTCGCTGTTCATCTCCTGGCTGACGGAGACGCACCCTGAACTGAAGACGGTCCAGGAGATTTCCCTTCGCATCGCCTCCGAATACTGGCAGGCTCTGGCCAGCCAAGGCGCAGCGGCATCCACCCGCAATAACCACCTGTCCGCCTTGCACACCATCTGGTCGGCGATCCACGCACCGATGGAACTTCCCTCGAATCCCTGGGCCGCCATCCAGCGCGACCGTTCCAGCTCCATCCCGTACCAGCCGTTCACTGCGGCGGAGCTGATCGCGCTGCGCTGCGCCGCCGAGGAATTCCATTCCCTCTGCGCGGAGGAGAAGTTCTGGCCAGCCGCAATCGAGATGGGCTACTACACCGGACTGCGCCTCGGCGACATCGCCACCCTGGAGTTCGAGGAACTGCGCCGGGACGATGAATTCCTCATCCTCGTCCCGAACAAGACGCGCCACTGGGGCGACGATCGCGTCGCCGTCCATTCTCTCTCGCTTCCCTGGATCGAACTGCTCCCATTCGGTACGGATGGATTCGTCTGGCCAAAGGCCGCCGCATCCTATGCCACCAGCAGCCTTTCTGCAGAGTTCTCCGCCATCGCCACCAGTGCGGGCATCCAACTGGACCGCGAACCCGAAGAAGGCGAGCGACGCAACAAGAATGTGCGCCTCAAGTGCTTCCACAGTCTGCGACACACCTTCGCAACTGACGCGCTTCTCAAGGGAATGACCGAGAGCGATCTTCGAGACCAGGGAAACTGGAGCGGAACCGACGTGATCCACGGACACTACAACCTCGCTAAGCTGGAGCTGGCCAAGAAAGCGGCCCGCAAGGTCGCCGAGGTCCTGGCTCCGAAGGAGACGCTATGAAACGAGATGAATTGAAGAAAATGGCCCAAGATGAAGCAATGAAAATCAGCGAAACAGCGAAAAGTCTAAAATGGGGAGGCATAGGATGCTAGAATCTGAAAAAGAGATGCTTACGAAAAGAATGATGCGCAAGTCAAAGCGCAATCTTGTCTTCGAATACGTTACCATTGCAAGCCGCCTGGAACGATACGAGACGCTCCAGGGCGGGTTGGGATGGGTACCCCGCCCGCACTACGCGATGTGCGACAAGTTACTCTTTATGCTGAAGAATGTCAAGGGAAATCTGGAGTTCTGCCGCCACGAGGATGTTATCTCCATCGAGATGGAACACGCGATCGGCAGGCTCATATCCGAGGCCGAAGGGAGGCGCGATGAACATTAGCTACACGCCTGGACCCTGGTTCATCATCGAAAACCCGAAGAACCGAGAGAGCAGTCCATATATCGGTTTCATCAGCATTCGCCAGCTGTATGGCCCCAATGGCGAGTTTTGCAACCGGTTAATCTGCAATCTATTCAAGCATTCTACCCCCGAACGGCGACAGAATGACATCGCGAACGCCAACCTCATAGCCGCCGCCCCATATCTGTTCGAGAGCGAGAAGCAAAGCCTGCGCTATCTGCTGGAGGTGCAAGGAAGGCTCCAGGCCCTCGTCCGTCTCACGATTGATCCAGACGCGCAAAGACAGATTAATTTGATCATCGAGAAGACAAAGGCCAGAATCAAAAACACGGAACACGCAATCACACTGGCCACCCCTCCCCCAAAATGAAAAACGCAAAAAACGCCAAAAAAGCCATAAAAACGACAACACCACTGATAAAACGTGAAAGTGTTTTAGTTGTGTTACAGTATTCGGGCAAAGATTAAGCCCGCCGGGAATCTCCCGACGGGCTTAATTCGTGCTCAGAAACGGTGGCGGAGAGAGTGGGTATAGTTCCAACTCCGTTTTTTCTGCTTGTTTTCGATGTGAAATGGATTATTCACGGTCAAAAGTACGAGATTTGGCTACCGTTTCGCCTGAGGATTTCATCCCCCGAAAATGGTCGAAAAACAGCCAAAACACACAAGGCAGTGGCCAAAAATGCACAAGACAAAAACAACCGGCAGCAGTCCCCTAGTGGTCATTCGATTTGGCTTTCTTCCCGCTGTTTATCGTAAGAATATAGCACAAAGTGTCTGAATTGCACCATACGCCCATCTATTTTTTGATACCTGAGCATATTTCCCATTTCCCAAGGCAAGGTTAATCCTTTATATTGTTTTCACTCAGCAATTCTTCTGCTTTGTTCTTCTTGTCACTGAATGTATTATCTGTCACCCCAAGCATTTTGGCAATTTCCTCTTGGACAAACCCTCTTCTCTTGTAATGATTCTTAACCTCATTGAGCATTCTAGCCTCGAAAATGTCTGTTGAGTCATCGCCACAATCCACATGCCAGATTTTATCTACATCACTGAAGAAAACGTTAAATTGATCCATTATCCAGTCAGATTGGTCATTTCCATTTGCACGTTTTATGAGACGTGGGAAGATATCAGCTTTCCCAACATCCGCGTTTTTGTCTATAGAAATTGTCAAATCCACAGATTTCAAGGTATCATTGCCGCCACGCACACCCCGCCTTCCCCCGCGGCTGAAGCCGCGGCACAGGACAAGAGCTTTGGTTGAGATGCAAACCGGTTTTGCGCCGTTTTTCAGGGAAGTAGGTTGCTTTCACGGATGGTGCACGGTATATTGTTACGAATGACAAGCGGACAAGTTAAGATACGTTTCACATTCGGCAAAGGAGAATGACATCGTGACGTGCCGCAATGACTTTTCGTGCAATGCCGAGAATCCTCAGCTGCCACCTGGCTTTGTGGTCAATGTCCGTGAGGATGGCACCATCGTCATTTCCCACAAGATTTGGAAATCCCTCCTGCTGGAACTGCTGATTGCCGTGGGTTCGACCACTGGAGGATATCTGCTGTTCAGCTCGGCATTCCAACTCGCGATGCTGCTCTTTGCGCTGGCCGTGCTGATGCTGGCGGGTATGTGGATGAACTTCCAGAAACTCGAATATTGCATTTCCGATGGTACGTTTTCCTATCGTCGCGGTCCTTCCGGCGGTATAATCGCCGCTGACGATATTGCCACGCTCGACGCGGTCCAGCTCGGGGACAATGCCGATTCGTTCGCCGTGATCGCAGTTGACCGAGACGAGAAAAGCCACGACCTTTTCCGTTACCTCAAAGAAGATGAAGCCAAAGCGCTGCTCGACTGGATCGTGCTGCAGCTCGGAGAGGAAAAATGAACATCTACCGCCGTGACCTGTACCCCGCTCCCCCGGCTGTCTGCCCGAAATGCGACAGTCCCATCACCGTCGTCTATAAGGAACCGCACGACCACGAAGCAAAAGGTTTCGAAGAACAGATCTTCTACTGCACCAACTGCCGCGCCTGTTTCCTCAATGCCGCTTCCATCGATGGTCGAGGCGACGACACGATCGAGCTTGATGAACTGGACATTCCGCAACCGCCGGTCAAAGTGCGCATCGACGGCAACAGCGAACTTTTTTCGGCACGGGTGTTTCACCTGGCTGGACTCCTGATTGCGGTAATTGCGCTCTTCTGGGACTTCATCACTGTTATAGGAGTTTTCGGCATCCTGCCTGGCGGCGGCTTTTCCCCGACCGCCTCGATCATTACTGGCGGGATGTTGGTGATTGTCGGTTTTGTCCTCACGATGTCGGCAATCACGCTGCTCGCCAACCGCATCTCGCTCGAATACTTCCCGGCAACAGGCAAAATCGTCTACCGCAAGGGACCCTTCAACTGGTGGTCGAAACGGTTCAGCTTCAACGCATCGGAAATCGCCTTGATCCACGCTAGTGCTGCCCTCGCCGCCGAGGGCGACTATCTCTACACGGCAATCCACTTCAACAACGGCCGCAAGGAGCATTTCCTCGATTTCTCGCAGAAGGACAAGGTTCGGATGCAGTTTGAGTGCCTGCTGCGGATTATGTCGGTCCGAGCCGCCGCCGAAAATCCGACGGAGAAAACGACGGCCTAAAACCAATCGGACTCCAACACGCCAACTCGCTCGCCGAGGAGGAATACGTCAAGTTGTTCCATTATTCATCGTCTCCCGCAGTTGAGAGTTCGATGGCGATGCCGAGCGTTTCCAGCACGGCAAGAACCTTGTTGAGCTGCACCGTTTTCTTTCCGTCTTCCAAATCGCGAACGAAACGGACTCCGACATCCGCAAGCTGCGAAAGCCGGATTTGGGAAACTTTCTGACGCTTGCGTTCGCGCCGGACGATTTCCGCAAGTTGAGATGGATTGGTAAGTTCAATCTTCATAAGCATTTTCCCCTGTATTTCAGAATATTATAACAACAAAAACAAGATAATTTCAAGTTCATTTCAACCCCATCGGGGCGATTTCTTTCAAAGATGACTCGATATCAGAAAAATCGACCCCATCGGGGCGATTGCCGCGAAGCGGGTTTTCGGCGAGTTTCTGCGCGATATCAAGGGGCGGGAGAGCTTAAGTTAGATAAAATTGCTATCGCGATAACCAGCTGAATGGGACTGGTTATAACATCTACGACCACTGCGGGTGGAAGCAAAACCATTCTCATTAGATTTCCGGGCAAGGAGGACATTACCCAACTGGTCCGCAATAGGGAACTTTCATCAGGAGCCAAATAATAATGGCAGACGTTGTCTTCCATTAAGTACGGAAGTGCCAGACGGGGTCTGGGATCCACAGGTATTTCTTGAATGACAAATGGTTTGGCAAAGACGTGTAGATCTTCTGGACGGACACGAATGGGCTCGTCATACTTGTAAATACCATTTCCGCCCCTTGTTCCAACACATCTTCCATATCTTCTAAAGAGAGGCAAATCCAGCTGGTTGTAATCCACATTATCGCGTGTCTGCCTGTTGTTGGCGTCCTTGTTGTGTTGCGCATTAATTCCATAATGCAGTATCTCCAAAGAAGAGACTTTGAGCGACGGCGACAGGATAAGCATGAGGGTTCTTTTGTCCTGTTCCTTGGCGGGAGCAGTCAGGGGAAAGACAAAAGTATTTTCCTTCTCTTTGAACTTTACCTTTTTAGTGAAAGGGTTGTGGCGATATTCCAGGCGCGTCTTGCAATAGAGTGAGAACGTTTTTCCGTCTTCTGATAGGTTGCCCCGTCTTTCCACAACCTCGCATCTCTTGTAGCAATTGTCGCAGAACTTGTTTGTTCTGACGGTGCAGCATCCGCTCCAAAGCAATGTCATCAGCATTGCCGCGAACAACCACAAGCATTTTTTGCCCATTGCGTGCTCTCTCCATTTCAGAATTCAAAGAAGAAATAGCGTTGGTTCCCTCTTCACAAGGACAACTTCTCCAGTGGATTAATATAATGAAAAACACTGAAGTGTCAAACGTGTTTTGTCCTTTCAAGGCACTCTTGCAGTTTTGCCCTTATGCAAAACAGAAAACTGAAAAACGCCGTCAGCGTTGGTTAGCAGACAGCGTTTCAAGAGGGAAACTCTGGCGGAGAGAGTGGGATTCGGACCCACGGATGGTTTCCCATCGGCGGTTTTCAAAACCGCTGCCTTAGACCGCTCAGCCATCTCTCCTGGACGTTATCCAAAAATAATAATATGATACCTTCCGCGAGAATTACAAACGCAAACCTTGCGAAAAGTTTCGGGTTTGTACGTCACTCTAGGCTGTACTCCTGTAAAAATCGTGCGAAATGAAAGAAAATGCAGTACATCAAAGAAGCGACTTCAGGACACTTCGTAAACAATGTCTCTCCTGGAGAAACTGAGCTTCGTATTGCATCTTTATGAACAATCTCGACTCTTGATTGTTTGGGGCATTGACGGCCTTTGGATTCACGCCTTCCGCGTCCTTTGGCACGTCCTCCTTTGCAAGTACATAGAACTTATTCCTGTATGTGCTTCCGACATTGATCATCTGGGAGATGCCAAAGTACTTGTTCAGCACGTGGTAGGATGTGCTCGTCCCCGCGCGGCGCACGACCACGATGGCCGCTGCTGGCTTGTGGGGGAACGCCGCGGATTATCTCTAGAGGTAATTGCAAAACCCTCATCCCAACCGCCTTCACGGCGCGGAGCGATGGCTTCATCGCCCAGACCCAGCGTGGTCACCACGCTTCGCTTTCGCTCTTCGCCCTCGCTTGCGGCGTTTTGGCGGTTGGGCGGTAGTTTTGCAATTATCTCTCTATAAATAGACTCGTTGTAAAGCAATGACAATGCCCTGAATGACCAGGCGGTCCAATGGGACGAAAATGGATTTGTAGTTGGGATTGGCGGGGCGCAACTCCCACTGCCGGTTGGTCATGTACAAGGACTTGATGGTCGTTTCCCCGTCCACCATCGCAACGACGACATCCCCCATGGACGCTTCCTGAACTTGCTTGGCGACAACCAGATCCCCGTCGAAAATACCCAGATCCTGCATGGAATCTCCGTGTACCTGGAGCGCGAACAACTTGAACTCTCCGGCATTTGCGGGAAGGCACTTGGTGTCGAATTGAATGACCCGTTCCTCGTTTTCCTCGGAGGGAGTCGTGCAGCCGGCGCTGATTCTTCCCAGGAGCGGGATGCTCATCGCCATCGAATAATGCCGGGGCTTTTCCTGGTGGGTCAGCAAAAGGCTGCGTGCCTTGGAGGAACGGACCACGTATCCCTTTCGCTGCAAGGCACGGACATGCGCAAATGCGGTGGCCGACTTGATGTGAAAATGCTCGCTGATTTCATAAATGGTGGGTGCCATCCCGACATGATGGCTGAACTGGGAAATGTATTCCAGGACGGCCCGCTGCTTGTCCGTCAGGGCTCTGGCACCTTTTCGTCCCGACTCGTTTGCCGGCAGATTCCAACAGGACGGTGGAGACCAAATGTCTTGGGCGTCATCGTCGGGAACTGTCACGTTTTCCATGGTTTGGCTCACTTGGTCGAAAGGAAGTTCTGGAGTTGACAATGAAATCGATTTTTTGGGAGGCATTTTTCACTCCTTTTGAGGAAGACAAACACTGGATGGGATTTCCTGATACAAGTCACATTTTTGTTAGATACACTAATATATTAGCATTTTGGTGGCATATGTCAAGTTATTACTGGCGTTTTTTTCTTCGAACATGGTTTTTTCGGTCACTGAGGTCCCGCAACTGAACGGAGAACGTGAAATAAAGCGGAATCACCGCCGTCTCCATCATTGGCGGCGGCGCTAAAGCCGAACCAGGAGAAATCTCCCTCGCTCATCTCGGCGTCCTCTTCCTCGACGAAATCCCCGAATTTCCCCGCTCCGTCCTCGAGGCG
>JAFRLP010000610.1 GCA_017431185.1 Victivallales bacterium
ATTCCTTTGCACGAACGGGAAATCTGAATGAAACTGTCATACGACAAATACTTTGACCGGGTGTTGGGCTGCTGGATGGGCAAGTCGCTGGGTGGCATAGTGGGCGCGCCTTACGAGTGCCACAAGCGCTATGACTCGCTTCCCCTGGACAAATTGTGGCCGAGCATCCTGTATCCCAATGATGACCTGGATATCCAGGTGGTCCATATGGAGGCATTGCAGGAACTTGGCCTGGAGCCGACCAGCCTAGAACTGGCACGTTACTGGCAACGCCATTGTTTCTACGTCTGCTGTGAATACGGGACTTTCATCGACAATCTGGAGCACGGCATCCATCCCCCGCTCTCCGGGCTTTGGGAAAATGCCTTCCATGGCACCTCGGAAGGGTGTCCCATCCGCAGTGAAATCTGGGGCATTGTCAATGCGGGAAACCCTGAACGGGCGCGCGAATATGCCCGACGGGACGGGTGCCTTGACCACGGCAAGGCCAGCATCGAAATGGAGGAATACCTCTCGGCGGCGGCGGCCTTGGCCTTCGCTGCGGATGATTTGCCCGCGCTGCTTCGCCAGACGGCTGACTTGATGCCTGCGGACAATGCGGCTTTGCCCCCCCTGAATCTGGCCTTTGACGTGAGCGAAAAACTGGCGAACGGACTGATGGACGAGCATGCGGCCTGGCTGGAGTTGGTTCGCCACTTTGGCTATCGTGACAGCACGGACGCTGCCATGAATCAGGTCATCGCGTTCTTGGCGATGCTGACGGCTGGCCGCGACTTCAAGCGCATGATGCAAATCTGTGTCAATTTCGGTTGGGATGCCGATTGCACGGCGGCCACCGCCGGGGCGCTTTATGGTCTGGTCTATGGTGCGGGGGCTCTCCCCCAGGATTGGGTGGAGAAGATGGGCAAGACCCTGGTGTGCGCATGTGAAATACCGCACCAGTTCGCCTCTCTGGAGCAGTTCGCCAGGGAGAGTTGCGAGTTGGGCATTGAGATGGCGCTCAGCGGGCTGAATCCGCTGTTGGAGGTGACGGGGGCTCCCAAGGTGCCAGTGCGGCCTCTGCGGAAAGCCGTGCCTGGACTGTCGGTGGAATACCAGAATGACCAGCCTGTCCTGCATCGTCTGAAGGACACGCAATGGTCTGTCGTGGTGTCCAACCCCACGGGGCAGAAGGTGGAGGGAGAACTCAAACTAGAGCTGCCCCCCAATTTAGGGAAATCCTCCGCGACCAGAGTGTCGTTGGCTCCTGGGGAGAGCGCGAGGATTGCCTTGACTGTTGAACGCAACGACAATCCTCTCCCCGAACGCAATCTCATTCACGCCGTGTTCCTGGGCGGAGATTGCCATGTCGAGGAGGAATTCGGTTTGGCGGCTGCCAGTCTGTGGACGGTTTACGGCCCCTACTGGGACATGTGGGACAAGGACAAGTATGACCTCTGCCCATACGAAAAGCCCGATTGCCTGTGTAATCCAGGCAACATTCCGGAATATGCGGCGGACGCGATGACCACGCATGTCCGATTCAATCATCCCTACCTGGATGAGGCGCGTCTCCTGCGTGAGGAACTCCCTGGAGAAAGGCCTTTCCTGGTCGAGACGGCTTCCCGCACCTTGAACCGCCGTGACATTTGCGCTTTCCGAGGTTCTGCCTGCTACTACTTGGTCAGGGAGTTCCGGGCTTTGGAGCCCATTCTGGGGGCCAATGTCTCCGTCTCCTGCGATGCAGCGTATCGCTGCTGGCTGGATGGCCGCCCCGCTGGCTTCCGCGACTCCCACGCTCCCACCTCCCGTGGCTACTGCGGTCCTGAAACTCTCCACGACTTGACGGGGAAGCGCCAGCGGCTGGTCATCAAAATCGCCTCGCAGCTGGATGATTTCAGCGTCTGCGTCAGGTTCACCAAGGGGCATGACACCCGCAAATGTGCCTTTTCCCCATACATTTCATCACTTCTTTGGCTTTGAAAAACAGTTTTTTTGATTCATACATTCAACCAAGGAGCAAATCCCATGAAACGCTGTAAGTTGTTCACTTTAATTGAGTTGCTGGTGGTCATCGCGATTATCGCAATTCTGGCGTCGATGTTGCTTCCCGCATTGTCGAAGGCACGGGAGAAGGCGCGGAGCATTGGCTGCACGAATAAGTTGAAGCAACTGGGAACCTATTATCTGATGTACAGCATGGAAAACAATGATTATACCTTTGTGGTTTTGGGAAACTGCAATGACGGGAAAAACGGAACGGCCTCGCGTTTCTGGAACTTTCACATGGACTTGTATGTAAATGGCGGCGGCCCTTTCCATTCGGATATGAAGTTGTTTTGCTGTCCGTCACAGGAGGGGCTGGACCGCACTGGTTATTTCTACAGCGACTCCTATTCAATGAATTCAATGTGCGACGGTCAGGCCAGAAGCAACAAGCGGACTACTGGCGAAATCGATTTCCTCCAGAATATGAATACCCTAAAGCATTCGCCCTCCGCGCAATTGGCCATCGGTGACGGCGCCCGCAGTTGGGATGTCAACCATTCTGACGGATTCTGCTTTGTCAGTGCCTATAAACCGCAGAATATTGCCTATTTCCAGGAGCAGAACGAGAGCAAGGGGGTGTTCTTCTCGTTGAGTTTCCTGCATGCCAAAAAATGCAACATGGTGTGGCTGGACGGACATGCCTCCGCCGTCGCCTACAAGGAGTTCGAGCAAAACTACAATCTGAATCCAGACGGTGGAAAAAAGGATGTCATTGACTGGCTGTGGTGGTAGAATTGACTGGAGATGATGCATGAGACTAGTATCATGTAACATTTAAATTTTCGCATTAATGGCTACGGTTTTCCGAAATGTGTTGTATATTAATGTGGCATCCCCGACATTAAACAACAACACACCACAGGAGCTAGGCATGGCCATTCGCTACACAATCAAGC
>JAFRLP010000059.1 GCA_017431185.1 Victivallales bacterium
AACCTGAATCAACCTGATGATAACCTGATTGTGCAATGCTTCGGCGATTGATATGGATAAATAGCCAGAAAACAGAGTCCAACCTGCCTGCGGGCGGCGAGACGCCGCCGCCACGCAACACCGGCGGCGAGACGCCGCCGCCACGCAACACCGGCGGCGAGGCGCCGCCTATCAGAATTGCAGGGTATAGACTTTGGCGTTCCGCAGGACAAGCTCCACCTGGAACTCGCCTTTGGGCAACTGCCCGAACAGAGGGATTGACACGCCGTCACAGGGTTCCAGACGGCGGAAACAGCCAGGCAGGGGTGCGCCATTCTGAAGCAGTCGCGCCTCCAGGAAGCCACCCTCCAGAACCGTGGCATTGATGTTCAGCGCCCCGTCGGCCTGGAATGGCGTGGTCAGCATTCTGGCCGTTTTCCCGTCTGCGCTGGCGGAGAAATAGCCGTCCTTTCGATAGACCGCGACACCGACTCCACTGGTGGCTCGGCGGGTATGCTCCGCCAGTTTTTCCCAGGAATGGTCAAAGTACTTGCCGAAGAAAGGCCACTCCTCCAGATGGCGCGGCTCCATACGGCGTTTCACATAGTCCGCCGTGATTCCGTCAGCGGTCATGGTGTTGGTGTGGACCATTTCGCTCTGGAAATGATAGTGGTCGTTCACCCAGTTCATCAGCTGGTAGAATTTGCCGTCCCTCTCCACCGCCAAGGTGTTGACATATCCGCCGCCATGGAAGAAATCCCCCAGAGGGCCATTGGACATGAATTGAGGCTTGTCCTGGAAGCGGGTCCAGCGGAAGCCGTCCCAGGAGTAGATGATTTCCCAGGAAATCTGCTGGGTGAGGGCACTGTAGCGGTTGAAGAAGGCGATGTGCAGTCCGCCGCCGACTGGCACGTTGAAATGCACCCCGCCATAGCTCTGGTCGGCGATGGGGTGGCATTCGGAGGGCGGAGCCACGTAGTTCTGCTCCCAGTCCAGCCCGTTGACGGTGCGCCAGACGGCGACGATGCGGGCGCGGTCGAACAGGTTGTCATAGCGCGCCACGTATGGCATATACCGCATGAGATGGCGTCCGTGCCCCATGAAGAGGGTCTTCCCGTCGTCCGACAGCCATTGCCCGAAACCCAGGTCACTGCCCGAATTGGGCGGTTCCAATGCCCCGCTGGGCGGGAACGATTCGACCAGAGGGGTGCGGGAGAGGATGAGCGCCTCCCCAGGAGCCTTGTACCAGACTGGCCAGATGGTGCAAGCTGCGGGGTGCATCACCTTCCAGTCGTATTCCTTGTAGCCTGCCGTGCCAGGTGCGGCGGGGCTGATCATATCCAGGTTGACCTGGCTGAGCTTGACAGGTCCGTCCTTGGCGGCATCGTAGAAGCGATAGGCGATTTTGCCGTCAGGTCCTGGCTTTTTGCCCCAGTCAGGCCTGGCCTCGGGAGGCAGACGGCTGTCCATGGGGCGTTTCTGGGGCGGGACAGGGACAGTTCCCTCGCTGGTCTCCCACCTGTCGAGGCTTCCATCCACGGCGACGGCACTGTATCTTCTGATGGAGTCGGTATGCCACTTTCTGTCCATGGTATGGTAGTTGATCCGCACCCGTCCATCCTGGTCGAGGAAGATGTTGTCGCCGTAGTAGATCCAGGGATTGTCCTCGCCAGGTCGGCCATGCACAACCAGATGTCTTTCGGCAACCCCTGGGATGAACTCGATGTTCTCGTGGCTGGCCAGATAGAATCCGTCAGGGAAGAAGATTTTCTGCCCCGTGACCACACGGCGTGGAGTGGCGGTGCAGGGTGGGGAGGTGCGGACACGCAGCAGCCGTTCCAGTTTCCCATGCTTGGGGGAATTCGGCTCTGAAAAGTCCATGACCGTGGTCAGGTATTCGCCGTCGGGCATTCCCTTCAGGTCGTAGAAAATGTCATGGTGTCCTGGCGGGACAGACACTTCGCGCTGTCCGCAGCCGGGCCCGCCACTACGCTCCCGCATGGCGACCACGACGGGAATCACCTTGTCGGTATGGTTGACCATGGTGAGTCTTGCCCTTTCATGTCCAGGATACTGCTGATCATAGACTGGAAGCCGAAACTCGGCGTCCATTTTCTTGGAGAACGCCATGTCCAGATTTCCCTGTCCCGCCATCAAGGGGGAGTAGATGCGGAAATCGGTCACTATGGATGGTTCCGCAAACTCCAGCACCAGTTTGACCACCTTGGGGCAGGACAAGACCAGAAAACCGTTGGCGTCGAATGCCAGTCTCTCCAGGTCAATCCAATGCCCCAGCGAGTTCAACGCCTTGGCGGACACCTGCGGGATTGCGCCATTTGCGCAATGCATCACCATGGCGTTGACCTCCGCCTCGGGTGAAAACTCGATGCTTGTCGGAACCTTTGGCGTCACGTTGTACGCAGCGCCTTCCTTGCGGGCAAGAACGGCGGCCAGCGAAGGCTCCGCCGAGGTGGCGTTGGCGTTCAGCAGCCTCCGTCCCTCCAGGACAGGCTGTTCTGACTGGACGGCCCGCACATCGTCAATGAAGGAGTGGCATCCGTCTGGCAGGATGTTGATGAAGCGCACCTCGTCGCAGAGGCCGTCGATGACCACGGGAAAATTCACTGTCCCCGCATGGTTTCCATCGGCAGTGGCGATGTTCAGGCGATAGCATTTC
>JAFRLP010000611.1 GCA_017431185.1 Victivallales bacterium
TCATCCTCGCTTGCCAGCACGCTGGAATCCCCTGGCCTGGCCAGGCGAATGGCGATGCGGTGGAGGGCTGGAATGGAGAACCGATGCCCTGCGAAGTCGAAGTCGCAGCGGTGGCTTGGACGCTCGATGTAGCCATCGGAGAGAATGCCGGCGGCCTCGTCCAGAATGGAGAGGCACCCGTCATCCAGAGAGAGATAGAGGGAGGCGCCCGCCTGCACACGGCGGAGCAGTTCCAAAGCGCAGGTGCGGCTGATGGGGTCGGTCTGAAGTCCAGGCAGGACATACAGCGGCATTTCCGGCAAATTGAAATCCTCGGAGCAGTGTGCGAACTGGATGTCGAATCCCGCTCTTCTGGAGAGCAGGAAGGTGCCCCAGGCGTTCACCCAGGTGTCGTTTTGGCTGCTCAGCACGCACAGCGCCTCTCGACGGCGGGGCGGAAGCGGGGCAGGGTGCATTTTGCGGATGTCCGCCAGGGTCTCCGCAAAGACGGAGGCGAAGGGCTTGGCGGCGCCGTCCTGCTGGAACAGGCCCAGTTTTCGTTCGCAGACATTTCGTTCGTAGGGGAAGTAGTCCAGGTGCGACTGTTCGGCGGCGCACCACCACAGGAGGGCGCGCCCGTCGTGTGCCCAGAGGTTGAACAGGACTTTGCGCAGGTAGAGCCGTTTGGTCTCGTCCGCCGCGTAGAAGGGGGAGAGCGTGCCCACCTCCTCTGCGATGCAGGGCCGCTGTCCAATGTCTGCGTAGAGTGTGCCTTCGCCGACGGCGTGCATTGCGCTGCGGAAACTGCGTAGGCCATCGCGTCCGACGTGGGGCGTGAAGGCGGGATAGGGGTGAGTGGTCAGACAGTCCACCTCATCGGTCTGGTCAATGAGCATCCAATTGGGCTGGAATTGGTAGAGATGCGGATGTCCTGCCTGGAGGCCGTGCATGCCGGAGAGGATTTCGTGCCTTCCCCCGTCCGCCTGGCGGATGGCGGTGCAGATGGTGTGAAGCCAGAGCCAGTTCTGTTCGCGGGTCGCCATGCCCAGGCAATTGCATTCGTTGCCTGGCTCCCACGCGCCGACGGCGGGATGGTCGCGGAAGGCGGAGACGATGTGGTGAATCATCCGCACCTCCCAATTGATGCATTCCGGGTCGGTCAGCGGGTTGAGGCCGGCGAAGGCGGGAGGCTGGTACATGCTCCCTGACATCCAGCCGGTGATGAGGCCGACGACGACCTTCAGGCCGTGTTTCTGTGCCAAATCCAGCACACGGGCGAAACGGGCGACCATGGTTTCATCGACTCCTGCGCGTCCGGCAGGGGTATTGGGGAATCGGCCTCCTTTGAAGGAGATGGCATGACGGATGTTGGCGTACTCGTAGAGCGTCTCCAGCGGCTGGAAATCAGACCACAGCGGGAAGATTCGGACAATGGAACAGCCCATCGCCGCCAGTTTGGCAAAATCCTGCTGAACGATGTCCTCGCGCCAGTCAGACCACATTCTGATGCCTGCATGGCTGGCCCAGTAGTTGCAGCCGAATTGCAAGGTTCCGTTTGGAAAGAGTTTCGTCATGGTGAAGTTACTCCCAGAAAAGATTGCAGGCGTCAAGCAGTGCAAGGGTGTCGGTTACTGTGGCGGTCTCGCGGATGCTGTGCATCGCCAGCATCGGCACGCCCAGGTCGATGGTCGGAATGCCCAACTGCGCGGAGAGCCTCGGCCCCACGGTGGAGCCGCAGGGCATGTCGGCGCGGTTGGTGAAATCCTGGAAGGGGATGTTCTTCTCCCGCAAGGCTTGCCTGAACGCCGAAAGCATATTCGCGTCTGTGGCGTAGCGTCCCTGGGAGTTCTTCTTGAACGCCACGCCCCGGAACAATTCGGGGCTGGTGCTTGGTTCGTAGAACTGCGGGTAACTGGGGTGGGCTCCGTGCGCCGCGTCCGCCGAAAGCATCTGCGATTTGGCGAGGGAGATGTGGTAGTCCTCCTCTGTGCCATGGACGCAGAGTTGGATGCGGTGCAGCACGCTGTCCAGAAAGTTGGAGTTGGCGCCCTGGCGGGTGGTGCTGCCGATTTCCTCATGGTCGGCGAAAAAGGCCACTGCGAGGGGGACGCCTGCGGATTGCAGCGCCTGCCAGGCGGCGTATGCCGAGAGCAGGTTGTCCAGGCGGGAACCTTGCAAGAGCCTCCGTTTGCCTGTCCCCAGCAGTGTGGCGGGTGCGTCGTCGTAGAGGTAGAGTTCCGCGTCCTGCAAAATGTCGGGGGCGATGTTCAGCAGTTCCGCGATGCTGTCGAGTGCGTCGTCCCCGACGATGGCGTTGAGTTCGGTCTGCGGATTGTACGTCGCCCCCTTCTCGTTGATGTTGCGGTTGAGATGGATGGCTGCATTGGGGATGACGGCGGAGTTGGGCAATTTCACGCAGGTGCATCCGAACTCATTTTGACAGGGCAGTTCCCCCGCGATGCCCAAAGGCCTGTCCAGCCAGGTGCTCAGGATGGGGCCGCCATAGACTTCCACGGGCACCAGGGAAAGCCCTGCGCCTTTGCGGAAACCCTGGGGCTTCAGTTTCAGCGCGGGACTGTCCAGATGCGTCACCACGATTTTGGCCCCTGTGCCTGGCGTGAGTTGTTCGCTAATCTGAAAGGCCATCAAGGCGGAGGGGGGACGGACAACGAAGTACCGCCCGCCATTCTGCAAATCCCAGCGTTCCCCTTCGGACAAGGGTCTCCAATTCATGCGTACCAGTTGTTCCTGGAGATATTGACAGGCGTGGCTGGCCGTCGGACTATGTTCAAGGAAGGTAAGAAGGTCTTGGATTTGCTGTGAAGAATAGTCATCGGACATGACGTGCTCCTGGTTTGTGACATTGCTCTACTATAATACCCTTGTTGTCACAAAACCAACCGATAGCATTAAAAAAAAGCGGGATTAGGGGGACAGGGTGCTCAATGCAGTTCCAGGGCATCGTAGTCGGGGGTGTTTTCCAGAGTCCCCCAGGCATACTCTGCCGCGGAGCGCACATCGCCGTAACTGTACTGCGGGAGCGCTGAATGGAAAGGCATGAAATCCCCTGAGATGCCGAAAACGCATCCTTCCTGGAGTTCGATTTCCATATTGAAGAATTTGCCGGCGGTCTCCCCTATGCGACGATTCCTCCAGAGCGGCTTCCTGGCGATTTCGTCCCCTCGGAACGGGATGCAGTCCGAATAACCGAAGCCCTCGATTGGTTTGTTCTGCGTATTGAGGAGACGTACACGCATTTCGCCATGGGGACATGCGATGTTGATGGTCGGAAACACGCCTTCCCTTTTCATAAGCATATTCTTGGTGTGAAGCCGTGCGGAAAAACCGATGGCCTCCAGACCGCAGTAACGGCCTGGCTTCATTTCGGCGATGCGCAACATGCAGGAATCGACGGCGTCTCCTTGGGACGCTGGCGGCAGATGGTTGTCATCCTTTGGCTTGAGCATTCCAGATGCATGACCATGCTTCCAATGCATCACCGCAGTGAGCCAGCGATTCTGCTCCCTGTTGAGAATCATGTTGTACGCAGTGCTTTGGAAGACGCCATATCCGTCCGAGTCATAATCCTTCATGGCCAATGCGGGCTGTCGTGTGCGGTTCCATGCAAGCCCGTCATAACTGTAGGCGAGTTCCGTGCGCAAACGTCCTGCCATCTTGTAGGCTACGGGATCCTCGTCATCCGTGTCAAAGAGCCAGAGAAAACCGTAGAAGATGACATTGTGATAGGAAACGGGCATGGCGTAGAACTCCACGCCAGGGCCGTCAAAGGTGTCTGGATGAAGGATGAGACGCGGCTCAGACCAGTGAACCAGGTCCTTGCTTAAGACGGTGCAGATTCTGCGGTCGGTTCCCGCGGAACGGCAGAACACCTGATATAGTAAACGACATAAATATGGCTCTTCGACATTTTTAATGGGTCGCCATACCATCAATGCGGTAACAGGTCGAGTTTACCGCAATGGAACAGGATTGCCGTTCTGAAATTGCCTTTGTTGCGATAACCGCACGCATTTCTCTTGATGGCCTCAA
>JAFRLP010000612.1 GCA_017431185.1 Victivallales bacterium
TCGACTGCATAGAGACAACTGCAGTCAGAACTCCGGCTGGGATGGTTCGGTGGTCCACCGAGTCAGTGGCAAGAGACAGGCTTCTTTTGAATCGCCTTGGCGTGACAAGAGAATAGTGTGCGCTTTAGCCGACTTTTAGGATATTAACACAGCAACTGTACGTCCAGTGATTATTAATCTGCGAGAGGCTATATGAGCATTTCATTTGTGCTCTTGTAGCCTCCCAAGCAGTCCCACATCGGGGTGGCCTCCGTTGTAGTCTTTCCGCACCATCATAAGTTAGGCACTCATCAATTCTCGCTGGTCAGGAGTTCGCGGATTTTCTGGTTCTCCGGTGTGTCGGGCAGGGAATCGATGTACTGGAGAGTGCGGTTTATCTTCTCCTGCGGTGTGATGACGCCAACTTCGCCAGCGATGGCGGCTATGGCCTTCTGCTGGGCATCTTCGCCGATGTGGGTATAGAAGGCATCCAGAATATCGCAATCGTCCCCAAGGATGGACTGCACAACGGCCTTCGGCACGCCTGCCTCCGCACAGTGCGACGCAAAGGAATGTCGCAGGCTATGGAATCCATACACAGTGACGGCCTTGGCTCGTTCTTTCACTTTAACAGAGGGGGTCAGGCCAATCCACTTGATAACGCGCAGCACATCGATATTAACCAGCCCATTGCCGATGTTTCTCCCGTTTTCATCCTCCTTGTTGTACCGTTCCGCAACCTTCGGGCAGACATAGCCGAATTCATCTGTTTTCCACGCCAAAGCGCCTTTCAGGACAGTAAGGAGCTGTGGGGCGATGGGGATGGAAACGTCCTTGCCCGTCTTGAACTGTTTGCACTCGATTTTCCTTTGCTCAAGGTTTACCTTCGACCAGCGCAACAGCACGCAGTCCTTCAAACGCTGGCCGCTAAAAAGACCCAAGTAATAGACGACCTTAATTTCCTCCTTGTTCTTCACCTTGAACTTAGGGTTGTCCAAAACCTCCAGCAAGGCCTTCTCCTGCTCGTGGGTAAAAGACAACCGACGCACACCAATGTTCTGCTCTTCGCGGGGCTTACGCATCAATGTCTTCAATGAGAACGGGTTTGCGTTACCATTGCAGTATTTGGAAAGAACGCTGAAGATTTTGCGAAGACGCCGGATCTTGCGATTGTGTGTCTCCACGGAGATGCACAGGGTCTTCATCCTCTCGGAGAAAGCAAAAGCATCCTCCCGCGTGATGGTGTGCAACTCTCTCATCGGGTCGCCAATGAATGCCACGAAATCACGAAACGTTGTCTGATAACCCTGATGCTCATTGACTGTTGCGGGCATGGCACGGTCTGGGGATGCCGAATACTTTTCCCAGGCTTCT
The DNA here is from genome assembly GCA_017431185.1 of Victivallales bacterium. The sequence goes on from JAFRLP010000612.1 coordinate 1,354, forward strand.
CCAAGAGTGACACGCATCATTCGGCCTTCAAGCTGGCGGGCATTCTTCACATGGGCGGCAACGACCTCTACAGTGGTGGCCTGCAACGTCGGAAGCAGCCTATGGTACTCCTTCAACGCCTCGTCATAACCGTCCGTCTTGAGATTGACGTTCTTGCGCTTGCCCTGTATCTGGTATCGGAGGTAGTAGTTTCCTCCCTCCTTGACCTGATAGATGGTGCCGATTGGTAGTTTTTCCTGTTCCATTCGCTTTTTCTTTCTGCCCATTGCGCGGTTCTCCTGACCTGACGAAGCCAATGAGACCGATTGAGACTAATATAAGGCATTCGGGCAAAAAAAAGTCCAAGATGCCAAAAAATGGCAAAAATTAAGGCATTTTGTGCTTAAAATTGGTACCCGAGGCGGGATTCGAACCCGCACGGCCTTGCGGCCAAAAGATTTTAAGTCTTGTGCGTCTGCCATTTCGCCACTCGGGCATATTGGAATAGATGACAGTTAATGTAATGCCAAAGTCGGTAAAGTCAAGCAATCAAGGCGGAGGGCTTTATCGACTTCTACGGAGAATCCGTTCAGCGTGGAGGGCTGGCGTTCAGCGATATTGCAGGTCCAGGACGGGCGTGAGGCCAAGTTCGGCGCGCGGAAGCCAGCGGTAATCCTCCGCAGGAAGCATCTCCGGCAGGGTCTTGAACAAGGCGTGGTAGCGCTGGCGGAATTTGAGCGAGTTGCGGGCGATGTTGACACTGTACTCCGTCTGTCCGAAGGAGGCGGTGGTGATGCCCTCGAAATGGTACATCTCGATGGTTGGGTCGCACGCCACCTCCCACCCCGCCAGGCGAGCGCGCACGCACAAGTCCAAATCCTCGTATTGGACAGGATGGAAAAGCTCATCCAGCATTCCCACCGTGTCACGCAGGTCAGTGCGCATCATCCAGCAGGCGGAGATCAATGCCCAGGCGGGCCAGTAGTCCTGGTACTGCGGGGCGTTGCGGTCGGCTCCGCGTCCGCGGAAGGCGATGCGTCCCAATCGTGAAATGGCCACGCCCGCGCATTGGATTTTGTGCGGAAGATAAGGATAGATGATTTTGGGTCCCAGGATGGCCAGGCGTTCATTGGCGTCCAGCCGCTGCCGAAAACGGGTCAGCCAGTCGGCGGAGCAGACGGCGGCGTCATTGTCCATCAGCGCCGTGTACTTTTGCGTCGCCTTCCGCCATGCCTCGTTGCGCGCCAGGCTGCACCCCAGATTGGCCGTGTTTCGCCAGGTGAGGAAATTGACGCCCGCATTCGCAAAGCGTGGGATGAACTCCTTAATCAGAGCGGGCGTGTCGTCATCCGAACAATTATCGACGAGGAACATTTCCGCAGGAAGGCATGAGGCCCCCAGGATGCTCTCCAGCGCGTGGCGGGTAAAGGTGACGCCATTGTGCGCCAACATGACGATGGTGACTGGTTCGTGCATTTGCGTCAGAAAAACAGATGCTTTTCCATTAAGACGCACCAAACGCCTCCATCATTTGACAGGGAGACGTTTTTTGCCAAAAAAACGGGGAAGATGGTTGCAATCAGGGATTTTTCCTTTATGGTAAGGCATCGATTCACCAACCAACGAAGGAACTCTCTGATGTCATACCAGGAAAGAGCCGCCCATCTGCACATTGGCGGGCAGTATTTTTTGAATCATCTTCTGGAAGAGGATGAGGTGCGTCGGCAAGTGGGCGAATTTGCCCAGGCAGGTTACGAGACGCTCTACATCCACTCTCGCGCGGGCCTGCTCACCCCGTACTTTTCGCGGCAATGGTTTCACATGGTGGATGTCATTGTCGAGGAGTGCCGTGCCCACGGCATGATTGCCTCCATCTGGGATGAGGACTACTACCCCTCACCCACGGCGGGCGGTCGTGTGGTGTGGAACAATCCCCAGCATGCCGCGCAACGGCTGGCCTTCACAGTCCATCATGCCAAGCCTGGAGAACTGGTGCAGCTCAAACTGGCCAACGATGGCGCGGTCATGCAGTGCATGGCTCTGGTCAACGGTACATTAGAAGATATCACCGACTGCACGGGGACGGTCAAATACGATTGGTGGGGCGGCCGTCACATCCACTCGGGCTACTCCCACAGCACAAAGATATGCTCCCCTCACATTCGGGCAGGTCTGAAGGAGCGATGGCCAGCCCTGCTGTGGCAGGCTCCCGCTGACAGCCAAGCCACCGTGATAGCCTGCCAACTGGTGCGCAATATACCCACCCATGGTGTTGATTTGCTTAACCCTGACGCCATTGACTCCTTCCTGAATATCACCCATGAGGAGTATCTGCGCCACCATCCAAAAGATTTTTCAGAGGCGTTTGCATCCTCCTTCATGGACGAACCGAATGTCGGCAGTTCCTTCCCCTGGACAGACCGTTTCGCAGAGGAATTCCAGGCTGACCACGGCTTCGGCCTCACGCCATTGCTGGCTCACCTGGCCATTGACATTGACGAACGCACGCCATTCATCCGCAACTGCTATCGCCAAACCATTCACAGACTGGTCACGGCCAACTATCTGGAACGGATTCAGGATTGGGACAACCGTCACGGTCTATTCAGCACAGGACACCTCTCCCGCACGGAGTTCCTCTCCTTGTCGCCTCGCCTCTGGCCCAATGAACTGCGCTGCTGCAAGTATCTGGACATCCCCTGCACGGATCCCCTCGGCTTCTACGTCGGTCTGCCGGATGCGGCGGCCTACCACACCGGCGTCAAGGTGGTCTCCTCGGCTGCAAGGCTTTTCGGCAAACCCCAGTGCGGGTCGGACGCGCTGGCCGTCATGGGCAACGAGACCGCCCTGCGTGACCTGGCTTACCAGATGGATTTCCAGATCACCCTGGGAATCACCTTCTTCAACATCCATGGCCTTCACTACTCCCTGGACGGTGCGCGCAAGGACGAGGTGCCCCCGTGCATCTTCTACCAGCATTCCGAATGGCCGCTGATGCGCCATTTGCTGGAACCCATGCGGCGCAAGTGCGAAAGGGTCGCCTCGGGGCAGCCTGTCCATCGACTGGCGGTGCTCTACCCTGACACCAGTTTCAACGTCACCTTCACTGCGGAAAGCGACCCGTACTACAACAAACTGGAGGACGCATTCCACGCCTTTGTCGAGCGCCTGCTCTCCGCCCAGAAGGACTTCGACTTCATTGACGAGGCGACCTTGGCGGAACGCACGGCGGACACGTGGCGGCAGGACTACGACTGCATCATCTGCTTCCACACCTCTCACCTCGGCGCATCCGCCGCCAATGCTCTTGAGGCGTTCCAGGCCAAAGGCGGGCGTGTCATGCTCATCGGCGAAAGCCTTCCCAGCGTGCTGGAGTCGCTGGACAATCCATCTCGTCCCTGGACTGCCATGACGGCGGCTTTGACGCCAGAATTGACGGACGAAGCGCTGTCCTCCCTCCCAGGTCCGTCTCTCCAAGGCAATTGCCCACGCAGCATCTTTGTCCAGCGCCGCCGCTATCCAGACGGCAAAGTCCACGCTCTGCTGTTCAACCGCGGACGCGTCGATTTCGTCGGCGACCTGGACGGCACGCCAGTCGCCGTGCCCGCTGGCGGCTCCTGCTTTGACGATGACCCCGTTCTGCCCGAACCGCAGAATGCACAGGATGTCTCAGCGGGCTGGAACATCACCTTCCCCGACAATTTCCTGCCGTTGCCGTTCTGGCGCACGAACCGGGACAATGTGGGCTGGGGAGTGGATTTCCTCGCACGAGACTACTCCGCCGTGCCTGCGGACGGTTCCGTGACCTACCAGGCGCAGTTCCTGCTGCAGGGAAAGCCAGACCATCTCAGCCTTCTGCTGGAGGAGAGCAGTTTCACCTCTCCCGATTGGAGGATTCTAATCAACGGACATGAAATCCGCCCTGCGGATTTCCATCGGCAGTTGGTCTATGATTGCCTGAACCAGACGGCTGACATCACCCGTTTCCTCCGCAGCGACGCGGAGATGCCGTTGCTCAACACCATTCAAGTCTGCACGGAGGGGACGGAGTGCCGTCTCGTGGAAATGCCCTACCTGCATGGTGATTTCGCTGGCGAATACCGCCATGGCCTGCGCTCGTTGGCGGACTTGTGGGTTGACCGTTCCACCACCGCCTATTCCACGCTTCCCGACTGGCGTTCGCTGGGCCGCGGCATGTTCTCTGGCTGCGCCATCTATCGCCAAACCCTCGACCTGAAGGCTGGACAACACCTTCTGGATTGCGGGCGTGTGGAGGATGCAGTGGAATTCTATCTGGACGGCGCATTCGTCGCCGCCCGCATCCAGCCTCATTACTGCTTCGCCTTCGATTGCGCGGGTGGCCTCCACACCTTGGAACTGCGGGTCTGGAACGGCCCCGGAAACCGCGAACGCTGCTCCGATATGCCCGCCGGCCTGCTTGGGCCTGTGCGCCTGGCGTAAAAAAGCATCCGTGCAAAATAATTGCCAGGGAAAAGCGTATAATGTGTGTGACTGGAAAAGGAAAATTTCAGTCTTCACCAAAAATCAATCACAGGAGAAAAAACATGAACAGGATTCTTCTTACCAGTTTGCTGACAGGAATCTGCGGCCTTGCCATGGCCGCTGACCCACAACCCCCACAGCAGCCTCATCCTCAAGACGGGCGCAGGCAGGGACCGCCTCCGCAGGGAATGAACCAGATGATGCTCAAAAGGGTGGACGACACGATGGCAAAACTCACCAAGGCCGATGGTGGCAAATTGACCGCCGAACGCCGTGCCGCCTTGGACAAGGAACTTGATCAAAAGGAACTCACCAGGCAACAGAGAGCCATCAACGAGAAATTGCGTGACGCCAGAATGTATGCCGTCTTCAAAATCCTGGATACCAACGAGGACGGTGTGCTTGACGAGGCCGAGAAGGAGAAGGCCACCGAGAATTTCCAGAAATTCCTTCAGGAGCATCCCGAGAGCAATCCCATGCGCGGCATGGGGATGATGGGACCTGGCATGCGTCCCCCCAGGGGCGGAATGGACCCTGGCGGTCGTCCTCGTCCTCCCAGGGGTGGAAAGGGCGGAATGAAGGATGGCAAGGGCGGGCGTCCTCCCAAGCATGGTGAGGGCGAAAATCCTCCGCCCACTCCCCCAGAGGAAGCCAAAGAGTAAGTCAAATATTTTTCCAACCGCGCAATGGGAGGTTGGCCGCGCGGAGCGCGGGCGATTGTGCAGGGGGGGGGCGCAATTGCCGCGCGGTCGATAGCGGCGGGTTTTGCAGACCGCGCTCCGCGCGGTCTGTGTCACCGAGAGACTACGCCCATTTTTAGACACAGGCCGTCAACGGTAGTCGATGACGGCGGTCTCGTTGGCCTTCATGTGGCAGACAACCGTGGCGGGATATGCCAAGGTTTCCGTTTTGCCGGCGTATGCAACGGTGATTTCCCGAGGCGTGATGCCGTGCATGGCCAGTCTCAGTGTGGAGTCGCGGGTGGCGGTAACCTCCACATGGCCGGTTTGCTCGTAGCCTGTCTGACGTGACGCGCTGACGAGGAAGCCGCCAGGAGCGCGCATCTTCTGGAAATCGGCGGTGCGCTGGCTGACGGGGATGCCTGCGAACAGGTGCATCGTGTCCCCGCGGGCATGGAGCAGCATGTCCTGCACAGCGGTGAGCGCCCCCATCGTGCCATCCATCTGCATGAACGGACGCCCCGTCCAGAATGTGGTGCCAGGATAGTGCGAGTCGTGCAGACTGCCTCCCTGGTCGGTGAATTGATGCTGCCAGGAAAGCAGGGTGTATTCGGCTGCGTCTGGCTGGTCGGCATGGCTGTGCAGCATGGCGGCCCAGGTGGTGCCCCATCCGTCCCACAAGCCTGTGCCAAGGACAATCCACTGTTCCAGGGATGCCTGAACGATGGCCTGCCACTGCGGGTCGCTCTGGTCAAAGATGTCGAAGGGGCAGAGGCCCGCCAGATGGGAGTGATGGCGGTGGCTTTCCTCCAGCGGCAGTCCCTCCCAGAGGGCGATTTGTTCCCGTCCCTGGTTATCCTTGATGAGCGAGGCCAGGGGGAGGTCGCGCTCCACTTCCAGCCATGTCGGCTCCACTGGCAGTTCCAGCATGTTGGCGGCTGCGATGAGGTCGCGGGTCAGACAATGGATGGAGGCCAGTTGGAAACTGGCGTTGGCCCCCCAGGCATCCATTTCCGCCCCCCTGTATTCGGGGGAAATGCTGACAGGGAGCACCAGGGCGTCTCCATGGCGCTCCAGCATGGCGTAGAACACCTTGAAGGCTCCTTTCATAAAGTCAAACACATCGTTGCGCAGCCACTCCATATCCCCCGCATAGTCGCAGTAGTCGAACATCATTGTGGCAATCCAGGCGGTGCAGGCATGGTCTATCGTGCCTGTCCAGAAACTGCCCATGCAGGTGCAGCGGTCATCGACGGCGTGGGGGAGCATGTAGCCGTCCTCCACGCCAATGTAATAACGCGCGTTCTGGCGCAGAAGCGGACGCCAGGCGAGCACCATGTCAAACAGACGGCGAAGGTTGGGAAACAGGCCGGCGCGGAAACCTGGCCAGTACATGATTTCGACATTGATGTTGAAATGGTAGTCGCCAGACCAGGGCGGGAGGTGGTTGTCCTCGATGAAGGGGCCCTGAAGTCCGGCGGGATATCCGTCCGCAGCGGTCATGGAGGCGAACTTGAACAGTCCGTCGCGGTAGATGTTCTCCAAAGCGTGATTGGCGAGTTGAATGGTGGGCACACCTGCCCAGAATGCCGTCCACCACGCGCGGTTCTCCTGTTCGAGGACAGTCCAGTCGGCGGCAGTCAGGTTTGTCAGGGCGGCCAGTTGCGACTCACCTCGCGCAAAGCGGAAGGTGAGCAGTCCGTTGTCCAGACGCCAGGCGACCCCAAACGCGGGGTCGTCAGGAGCGGGCATCTCCTGGCGGAAGCCATTGACTGCCCCAGAATGGATTGGAGACGGCGGGGCAAAGCCGCGTTCCGCCATTTCCGTGCCAGTGGTCTCGAACGAGGGAAGCAACTGCACCTCCGCCAGGTCGGCGCAGCGAATTGCCAGCAATCCCTTGTCCTCCATGTCCAGACGGATTTGCGCTGTGCGCTCCTCACCAGCCAGGGAATAGACGACATTGAGGCAGCCATCCGCACGATTCAGTTCATTGCGCAGCAGACGCGCGCCGGAGGCCAGGCGCAAGTCGGCGCGGCCAACGGGAATCAGGGAGGGACGTCGCGGCTGCCCTGGAATATTCTCCGTGTCAGACCGGAAGATTTCACGGATGGCCTCCTCGTCCTTGGCCTCCAAGGCGCGTCGGATATCCGCGTAGTTCTGTTTGGGACTCCAGTGCATTCCGCCGCGATGGTCCCAAGTCAGGGAAGAGCCAAGGGAAAGGTGAAGCAGGTCATCTCTGCCCCAGGCAAACAAGCCGAGCACACTGTTGCCCAGCATTCCTCCCTGGTAGAACAGAGGCAGGGGGTACTCTTGAACGGAAAAGTCAGTCGTCATGGAAAAAAGGGATTGAGAGTGATGGAGTCGGAAAAACAATTACCTCTTCATATAATATGGTCTGGGAAAA
>JAFRLP010000613.1 GCA_017431185.1 Victivallales bacterium
GCTCGGCCTTCCAGGATGAGGCAGTGGGCGGCGCGTCCGAGCGCCAGCGCCGGGCTTTCGCTCTCGGCGATTTCGCCGCTGGTCTTGCGGCGATAGAGTTCGGGGGATTCGCGGAAGGCGGCCAGGTTGTGGCTCGACATGTACCTGCCGCAACGGCTGGCGGCGTGGTACTCCTCCGCGGGGATGGTGAGGAATCTGTCTGTGTTCATTGGGGGGTGTCCTTTTGGTTTTCCCGACGTCCACCCTTTGTGGGCGTCTATCTCTTTCACTCAGGGTTTTTCTCAAAACGGCAGGACGATTCCACGAAAATTCTTGAATTTTGGGCAAAAAAAATCCCGCCGGGGCGGGACCGCTGGCGGGAAAAGTCTCAAAGGGGTACACTATTTGTGTTGCCTTTGCGTTTATATGGCAAAAGACAAAGCAACTTTGAAATGGAGATTCACATGAAGGTTCAAGCAATCATCTGCACCGCATTAATCAGCTTATTCGCCATGGCGGCGGAGAACACGTTGTCGGGATTTGTCCGCATCCCCAAGAACCCTGGTTTTGCCTTTGCCAATGCGATTCAGGAACGAACTCCAGGCAGACGCTCAGAACAGAAGGCAGGAGAGAAATCTCCCATCGCGTCCGACTACTGGCTGGCCGTCTATCCCGTCACCAATGCCGAGTATGCCGCCTTCTGCAAGGATGTCGGACACTCGACGCCGAAATACTGGAGAGGAGGAACATTCCCGCAAGGCAAGGAGAAACATCCTGTTTTGGAGGTTTCATATGATGATGCCCAGGCATATTGTCAATGGTACGGCAAGAAGCATCCAGGCTGGTCGTTCAGGCTGCCGACTGAGGCGGAATGGGAGAATGCGGCGTCAGGGCCGAAGCATCAGCTCTACGCATGGGGGAACGAATCGCGGGTGACGATGAAGGACGGCCTCATATCCGCGCCGTTCAACTTCAACGGCATCGTGGCATCGGTCTATCTCAAGCAAGACCCCAAACGCATAGTCACTTTCTTCCATGAGAAATCCACGCGCAAAGGCGAGAAGGTGGAGTTGCAGAAGGTCATCAGCGTGTCTTCAAATGGCGGCGTCAGAGGCTGGGTTGACCATAAGTCATGGACAGGCTTCATCTATACGGATTTGTTCAAGAGCATTTCAGCCACGGGCGGATACACGACTCCTGTGGACAAATTCCACGCAGGCAAGGGGCCATATGGAAATATGGACATGTGCGGCAACTGCTGGGAATGGACCTCATCGACCATAACCGCCACGAATGGAGCGGAACGTGGGAAGCAGGTGAACGCAATCCGCGGCGGCTCCTGGTACGCAAACATGAGTTCCTGCCAGGCAACGTTCAGGGGCGAAGGACGCCGACCTGGAGGCTGCTACAACACAGTCGGATTCCGTCTTGCGGCTACCCCTGTTGCCAAGGCATCAAAATGATATCGCCATATACAAGGCAGGCATAGCGAGGCATCCTTGTCATTCTCCGCTGATGCCGCCATAGTGGGAAAACGCCATTCTCCGCCGCCGAAAAAGCAGGGGGAGGAGATTGCAGGTGAAAATAACTCCCGTCCTTTACTCATAGTTGATTTCCTACTCAAAATCGGCTTGGGCGGATTCTCCGCGAGGTGTTTCACCCCCTTGAAAACAGTTGAGGACGCGGGTTTGTTATGACAGTAGAGGTCGCGTCCTCACCCCGACGGAGAAACTTGGGAGAAAAGGGGGGATTTTCGGGCTGTCTGGAGGGCGGTTTTCGCCCAATGCGGATTCTCCGTCCTCTTGTTCCGTCGGGAATCCAGCCGCCTAAACGCCCTTGTTTGAGGGGGTTAGGCAGAAACGAAACAAGCCCGGCGGTAATTGCCGCCGGGCTTGTGGTTTGGTAACCTGGTGGAGGCGCGGGGACTTGAACCCCGGTCCTGGGAAAGCTTTCCGACAGCTTCTACGTGCGTAGTA
>JAFRLP010000614.1 GCA_017431185.1 Victivallales bacterium
CGTATTTCAGAATTACGCGCTGTTCCCGCACATGACCGTGCGCGAGAACATCGCCTTTGGCCTGAAACTGCGCAAACTACCCAAATCCACCATCGACGACGAGGTGGACAGGATGCTGGCCATGATCCAGATGCAGGAGCACGCCGACAAGCATCCCTCCCAGATCTCCGGCGGACAGAAGCAGCGCACCGCCATCGCCCGCGCCCTGGTCCTCAAGCCAAGCGTCCTGCTGCTGGACGAGCCGCTCGCCGCCCTTGACCTCAAACTCCGCCAGAAGATGCTTCTGGAGCTCTCGCTCATCCATGACGAGGTGGGCATCACCTTCATCTACGTCACCCATGACCAGGGCGAGGCCATGTCACTCTCCGACCGCATCGGCGTGATGAACAAGGGACGCATCGAGCAAATCGGCTCCCCCGCCGAGGTCTATGAGGCCCCCAAGTCCTCCTTCGTCGCCGCATTCATCGGCGACACCAATTTCCTGGACGGCAAAATCGTCAAGGTCATCGACCAGGAGTACTGCCTGATTGACGTGCCCGACCTCCCGCAGCTGCTCTGCTTCAACGACAAGAAACTGCCCGCAGGCTCCTTCGTCAACCTCTCCATACGCCCCGAGAAGATGCAGATTTCCCTGGAGAAACCCGCCGACACCCCCAAATACAATGTTCTGGAAGGCACGGTGGAGGACCTGGTGTACCAGGGAGACCATACCCGCTACTGGGTCGATCTGGGGCACGACTGGCGCATCTCCGTCAACCGGCAGCACACCAGGTTCATGCTGGACGAGAAGCCCATCAAGTGGAAAGACCACGTGTACCTCTCCTGGTTCGCCGATGATGGATTCATGCTTGACCGCTACTCCGAAGAGGACGAGAATCTGCTTCAAACCCCGCCGCAGTCCGTCGGTGAGACCGAACTGGAACAGCCAGCCGCCGTCGCGGCGGACGCACAGGCGAAAATCGAGCCGGGAGGCGAGGCGAAATGAGGAAAAGCGTCCGCAACACCATTCGGGAAAGCCTGCTGACCCTCCCCTCTTTCTTCTGGCTGACAGTCTTCTTCCTCATCCCCACGCTCATCATCTTCGCCATCGCCTTCAAGCCCGCCGCGATGGACGGCTCCATCGGGGAGGGCTGGGACTGGCATACTCTCCTCTCCCTCAAGAACCCCAACTACCCGGAAATCATCTGGCGAACCATCTGGCTGTCTTTGGCCACCACGTTCATCGCCCTGCTCATCTCCGTTCCCATCGCCTACTACATCGCCCGCTGCTCCCAGAAGATGCGCAGCCTGGTGCTCTTCCTGACCATCATCCCGTTTTGGACGAGTTTCCTCATCCGCATCTTCGCCTGGAAACAGGTTCTGCACCCCGATGGCCTGCTCAAGCAGGCGCTGGTGTGGCTGCATCTGGTCAATCCCGACACGCTCCTGCTGTATCGGCCAGAGGCAGTTCTGCTGGTGATGATCTACACGGAATTGCCCTTCGCTATACTGCCGCTCTACTCCGCCGCCGAAAAATTCGACTTCACGCTATTGGAGGCGGCGATGGACTTGGGGGCGGGGCGGCTGCGCGCCTTCGTCTCCATCTTCATCCCCGGCATCAAGGCGGGCTTGCTCTCGGCATGCCTGATGGTGCTCATCCCCAGTTTCGGCAACTACGTTGTGCCGGACGTGGTGGGCGGCATCGGTTCCCAGATGATTGGCAATGTCATCGCGCAGAAGACCTTCACTGACCGCAATCTGCCAGCGGCCTCGGCGCTGTCAGCGGTGCTCATCCTCTGCACGCTGATACCGCTGCTCTATTTCCTGAAGGGCAAGAAAGGCGGAAGGGACCAGGAACCCAAGCCTGCCAAGGAGGTGGTCTGAAATGCTGCGCAAAAGCCGCTTCCCAGGCATCCTGACCTGGATCATTCTGCTCTTCCTCTATCTGCCCATCCTGCTGCTGGTGGTCAATTCATTCAACACATCCAAGACAGGAGGCAACTGGGCGGGCTTCACCATTCAATGGTACTCCGACCTGTTTCGGGCGCGCGAAATCTGGTTTGCCTTGCGCAACACGCTGTTCGTCGCCTTTGTCGCCACCGTCATCTCCACGATTCTGGGGACGACCGCCGCCTGCGCCCTCCACCGCTACAAGGGCCGCATCCAGAACGCGCACTACGTGCTGGTCTATACCCCGCTGGTCGTGCCGGAGATTCTGACTGGCGTGAGCCTGCTGCTGTTCTTCGTGGCGCTGAAGGTGCAACTGGGGTTGACCACCGTCGTCATCGCCCACGTCACCTTCTGCATCGGCTATGTGGCGATGGCCGTGCTGGCGCGTCTCCAGGACTTCGACGACACCATTCTGGAGGCGGCGCACGACCTGGGAGCCAACACCTGGCAGACCACCTGGAAGGTGCTGGTGCCTGTCATCTTCCCCGGCATCCTCTCGGGCGCGATGCTGGCCTTCACCCTCTCCGTCGATGATTTCGTCATCTCCTTCTTCGTGGCGGGTCCTGGCTCCACCACCCTGCCCATCCACATCTACAGCATGATACGGCGGGGGAATCTCGCCCTCATCAACGCCCTCTCATCCCTGCTGCTGGCGGTCACCTTCCTGGTCATCCTGGCCGGGCAGCTCATCGCCAACCGCAGGAAGAACTAAGGGGCTGTGCCAAAACAGAGGAAACTGGTTTCCTCTGTTTTTTTGCGGCTTCCAATCATTTCGCTTCATCGGCGCGCCCTGTCCGCCTCGCCCAGCACCTTCCGGTAGATTGCCTCGTCCGCCTCGCAAAAGCAGCAGAAGACCACCCGCTGAAGTGAGGAGGCGGGGAAATCCAGCACCGTCCTGACGGCGATGCGGGCCGCCTCCACCTTGGGGTATCCATAGACGCCCGTCGAGATGCAGGGGAAGGCGATGGAACTGCACTGACGCTCCTCCGCCCTCAGCAGACTGTTGCGGTAGGAGTTGGCTAGCAGTTGAGGTTCCCCGTGCTTTCCGTCCCTGTAAACGGGTCCTGGCGTATGGATGACGTATTTGCAGGGCAGACGGCCAGCCCCAGTCAGATACGCCTCTCCCGTTTCACCGCGTTGTCCAGGCAGACCCTCCACCAGTTTCAGGCACTCCTCCAGCAGTGCCTTGCCTGCGGCGCGGTGGATGGCGCCGTCCACCCCGCCTCCTCCCAGCAAACCGCAATTGGCGGCATTGACAATGGCATCGACCGCAAGTGTGGTAATGTCACCCGTCAGAACTTCAATCTTCATGTCGCTCTCCGTACATTGTGCTGGCGTTCCTTCTGTCATGGAACCAGGACAGGCATTCCCATCGACATAATATAATCCTGTTTGGAACTATTTTGTTTCGCTTTGCTCCTTTTGGCTTGTTTTCCGCTTTTTTTATGGGCAGATTCCACATGGTTCGACAAACCAGAACTCCCTCCGCTCTTTTTGCAGCACTTGCTCACCGTGGAACACCCACGATTCTTAGTGGAGGCAGATAATCCATTCCGTGAGGAGTATCCTTTCATCATTCTCGCCTGATTGGCACGCTCATACTTGATTCGTTCTGGCAACGCCGAACCGCGGAAACCGCGCTGGCTGCCATTGTCAGAATTGACAAAGCGGATATTCCGCATCGCACAGTTCTGATTGTCATGTTCGTATTTCAAGCGGGCGGGCAAAGCAAAACTTCTCTTTTCGCGTGGACCGTCGGGACGCAGCGAGCCAGCCGCCATGCAGTAACTTCCAGCCACACACAAAAGTATCAGGCTTTTCACAATTGCATTCACAAAACTAATGGAACTCATGGTTGAACACTCCTTTTGCCAAATGGACTTTTGAAAAGACACTTCATTTTTCTCTTTTGCCAAACAATACGGTGCTTCAGGAGATTTTTCCAAGAAAAAATTAATTTTTCCCAAATACATGCTAATTAAAAATGGGCAGAGTTATTTTTCGGTTGGCCATTTCCTGTCAATTTCCTCCAGTTGCTCGATGGAGATATTCGCGGCGCGCAGTCGTTCCAGTTCCCGTCGATAGGAGCTCAGCAGCCACTTGGGTGGCGGTCCAAGGCGCGCCAATATCTGAACCATTTCGTAGCGGGCACGGAAATCCGCATCAGAGCGCCACGAGCCGATGGTGCATTGCCAGGCAGTGGCAAGTTCTCTCCCCTCCAGGAGATACCCGCGTTCCAACAGCCAGCGAGTCACGTTCACCTGCTGCATAGACGTCGGATGGGAGGCGTGGAACACTGCATCCCAAAGACACATGCGACCGTTCTCCTGAGACACCGTGAAATGCTTGTCAACCGGACACGGCGTGCGGTTCAGCAGATACTCCAGGAGTCCTGTATCCCCCTTCTTGGAACAGGCCAGGGTAACGGCTTGACGCATGGCTTGCGCGGGCACTGGCAGTTTCTTCTCCTCAACCAGGAAGCGCAGGACATTCAACTGCCTGCGCTGAATCATCCTGCACATGACATCAGTGAGCACGTTCCTATTTCGAAAATCGATTTCGGCCCCTGTGTTCTCCAACAGACGATAGGCGTCCAGCACCCCATCCTCACGCCGAAAGACCAGTTGCAGAGGAACGACATGCGTTCTTGGCAGCCTGGCATTCAGCGCCTCTCCCCGCTCCACACCTTGCCGAATGTCCTCAAGCGAGCCTGTCAGCAGAAGAGCCTCCCAAGGGACGTTTTTCCAATAGCCGTCGTCCGCCACGACCAACTGATTTTCGTCCCAATGCGGTCCGGTTTCCAGGTACAGCCGGTAGAGTGTCTGGTAATGCTTTCGGTCAAAGCAACGGCCAAGAAGCCGCGCATTAACAGGAGCGCCGTGTTCAGCCAAATACTGGAGCAGTTCATCGCACCAGGACTCGCCGCCGTATTTTTCGACAATCCACAGCAGGAACGGCTGGTCATCGACTTCGGCGTTGTGGAGGTCGGCGCCGTTTTCCACCAGATAGGTGAGCAAGGTAAAAGGAGGTCGGATTGGCACACGGGAGAGCAAGGTCGTCCCCTTGTGGACGGGCGAGCGCCTGGCCACAATGGCGTTGAGATTCTTTCCATCACGTTCCACGGCATCCCGAATCGCCAGGCAAATCGACTCCTCGGACTGAGTCCCTTGGCCGGCAATTCCGTCCAATATCTCACTCGGCATCAGGCCGTTTGCGCTGGAACGCGCATACGCCGCCTGACGAATCGGGGGCAGCGTGGACTGGAAGTGGCTCCTTTTCTTCGGCAGTCTCTGACGGATGCCCCGCGTCGGGTCGAGTGGTGGCGGCGAAGCGAGCGTCGTCTGCACATGCTCCCGCATCCACCCCATCTCAATCCTGTCGAGCGACTCCCAGCCTAGCCGGCTTTTTGCCCCGCAGCGTATCAGGTAGATGACTCCCGGCAAAAGATAGGCGTGTTCCCGGTCAAGCCGGGCGAGCAGCTTGTCGAGGGGGCATTCTCCCCTTTCATCCAGTCTATTGAGGTCAGCTCCGTTCTCCGCCAGAAAAGCCAGCATGGACACGGAGGGTACGGGATGCTCGATGACCTGATGCAGCAGAGATGCGTTTCGAGAACCGCCGGAAGGCACGGGATTCGCCCTAGAAGCATTGAGCCATATTTGCCTCAAGGGCATTTCCTTGTCCAAGCCGTGCTCCAGCAATGTGCGCGTAAGCCAGACATCCTGGAGATGAACGCAGAAATGTTCCACCATGTGCTCCAGCCTTTTGGACAGTGCCTGGACAGGAACGTTTCCCCCCATGACCGTGCCATAGCCGGGAACCAGAAAAGCCATCATATCCATGAAGTTGCCCTGAAAAGTCGGCGGCAGGATGCCTGAATCCTCCATGACTGGAACATCCGCCGCTGAATGCCAATCCTTCGCCAGCAGACTTCGACCGCGAAACTTCAATCCGACGTCTCCCGCTTCCGTCGCGGCGGCCTGCGGTTCGGGCATGGCGGTCTGCGGCTCCGGCATGGCGGCCTGCGGCTCCGGCATGGCGGTCTGCGGCTCCGGCATGGCGGCCTGCGGC
>JAFRLP010000615.1 GCA_017431185.1 Victivallales bacterium
AGCCCCTCTAGCCCCTCTAGCCCCTCTAGCCCCTCTAGCCCCACGAGCCCCACTAGCCCCACAAGCGCCTCGAGCGCCGCGATCCCCACTATCCCCTCAAGCCCCGCTAGGCAAACTTTTTGTGTCTGCGGGACTTGCAGGCGGGGAAAGGGATATTACATTATATGTGGGAAATGATTCCCTTATGAGCATGGTGAGCATTGCGTGAGCGCGCAGTGACCTTCTTACCATGAAATCCCCCTTTCCAGAGGAGTTTTATGTGAAATGAAAAAGCGTTTGTTTGGAGTTCTGGCACTGCTAGCCGTAGTCATGCTGACGGGATGCCGCAAGAAGGAAACCTTGCACCTGTTCTGCTGGGCGGACTATATTTCTCCAGACCTCATTGAGCAATTTGAGAAGGAGAACAACTGCCGCGTCGTGTATGACACGTTTGATTCGAACGAGGCTCTGCTGGCGAAGTTGCAGGCAGGTGCCACGGGCTATGACCTCATTTTCCCGTCGCATTATGTAGTCAGCATTCTGGCGAAATCTGGCAAATTGGCGGAAATTGACCATTCCCGTCTGGACATGCTGGACCACCTGGACCCCGCCGTCATGGCTTCGTTGCCCGACAAGGATTGCAAGTATTCCATCCCGTATATGATGTCCTACACTGGCATTGGCTATGTCAAGGATGGCATCAAGGACTTCCAGCCGAGTTGGACGATGTTCGAGCGCAGCGACCTGCAGAAGCGCGCCACCTTGCTGGATGACAAGCGCGAAGTCATCGGTGCCGCCCTGCTGACCCTTGGTCTTGACCCCAACTCCACCAATCCTTCTGACCTTGCCCGGGCCAAGGTCGTCTTCCAGAAGTGGTTGCAGAACATCTCCAAGTTCGAAAATGAGCCGTAGAAGAACGGGGTTGCCTCCCGCGAGTTCTTCCTGGTCATGGGCTACTCTGGCGACCTGGTGCAGGTGGTTAGCGAAAACGAGCATGTCGAGTTCGTCATTCCCCGGGAAGGCTGCCTGATGTCCTGCGATATGCTCTGCATTCCCTTCACCGCAAAGAACCTGGATTTGACCTACAAGTTCATCAACTTCATCCACAAGCCCGAGAACGCGAAGACCAACATCGAGTTCACGGAATACCTCTGCCCCAACAAGGACGCATATCCTCTGCTTCCGAAGGAAGTGCGTGAAAATCCCGCCATCTTCATCTCTCCTGAAATCTTTGCCAAGTCCAAGTTCACGGCTGACCAGGGCGAGAACGAAGGTGTCTACAACCAAATCTGGCAGGACATCAAAGCGGGGAAATAAGCAAAAGCCGTAGTGCTTTTGTTCGCTGCCCTGTCCTGCGCGGTGAAACACTGCGCAGGACAGATTTTCATTGTTTCCGAAAGCGGAACTCCGCCGCTTTCGGGTTCTCCGCAACGGCGTTTATGCCATCGCACATTGAGAAAGGATCATGGACGGACAAAAATCAGTTGAAATCAAACGGGAAAACTGGGGATCGAAACTGGGATTTGTGCTGGCAACAGCAGGAGCGGCGGTCGGTCTCGGCAACGTCTGGCGCTTCCCATACATCACAGGTGTCAACGGCGGCGGCGCCTTTGTGCTGCTGTATCTGGCCTGTGTGCTTTTGTGCGGTCTTCCGATTTTCCTGTGCGAACTCGTGCTGGGGCGTGCCACGCGCAAGAACCCCGTCGAAGCCTTTGCGATGATTGAGCGCGGACGTTCGCGGATGTCCAAGGTGTTGGGTGTGCTGACCGTGCTGTACGGATTTTTCCTGGTCTGCCTGGGGAAATACGGTTTAGGGATTATCGCCATCATCGGGGGCACGCTTTTCTGGAAGATGGGGTTTGCGCTGGCAGGTCTCATCGCGATTTTGACTGCGGCGGTGATTGACAGCTACTACAGCGTGATCGGCGGCTGGATTATCGAGTACATCCGTCTTGCATGCACGGGCGGCATTGCGCAGATTGACTCCGTGAAATCGGCCGGGAATGCCTTCGAGGAGTTTCTGAATCATCCGTGGCGGCTGTTTTTGTTCCATGTGATTTTCCTGACTTTCTCGGCCTCGATGCTCTGGGGAGGAATCAAGAACGGCATTGAGCGCTTCTCGAAAATCCTGATGCCTGCCCTCTTTATTCTCCTGCTTCTGGTGATTCTCCGCAGCGTGACGTTGCCCGGCGCCGTCGCCGGCATCCAATTCCTGCTGCGTCCCGACTTTTCGAAACTCAGTACGGACAGCATTCTCGTGGCTCTGGGGCACTCCTTCTACAGCCTTTCGATGGGAATGGCCATCAACATCACCTACGGCAGTTACCAGAAGAGTTCCGAGAACCTTTTCTCCAGCGCGCTTTGGGTCATCTTCACAGACACGATGGCCGCCTTGCTGGCAGGTCTCGCCATCTTCCCCGCCCTTTTCGCAATGGGCTTCGACCCAGGACAGGGCACCGGCCTCATCTTCAATGTCCTTCCCGCAACCTTCAGCCGCATGCCGCTAGGCTCCATCTGGGCAGGACTCTTCTTCCTTATGTTCGGAATCGCCGCCATGACCAGTTCCGCCGCGCTCATGGAATGCCCCGTGACCTGGCTGATTGACCAATTCCACTTCAAGCGCAAGCCTGCCATCGTCATCGCCTATCTTTGCATCGGTCTGCTCGGCGCCCTCACCTGTGTCAGCATCGGCAATTGGGACAAAATCCAGACAGTGCACAAGGTCGTTCTTGCTGTGATGGGCGAGACATTTGCCAAAGGCAGTTGGATGGATTTCCTGGACAACCTGACAGGCAACTGGCTGATTTCCATCGTGGCACTGCTGACCTCCCTGTTCGTTGGTTGGGTCTGGGGAACCCAGCAGGCTTCCGTTGCCATCCGAATGGGCTCCGAGCAGTACGCTGACCGCAACTTCCTGATGTGGATGTGCGGCCTCGTCAAGGACAAACTCTATGGCTCGCACGACCGTTTCACGGGCTTAACCCCCGTGAGTACCTGGCTTCTACTGACGCGCTTCTTCTCCCCCATCCTCATCGTCCTCATCTTCCTGAAAGCACTCGGCATTCTCTAGGAGAACGCGCTCATGGAACAGAAATCGCGTGAAAACTGGGGCACGAAACTCGGTTTCGTGCTGGCAACCGCAGGCTCCGCCATCGGACTGGGGAACATCTGGAAATTCCCGTACATGACTGGCATGAATGGCGGCGGTGCCTTCGTCATTGTCTATCTGCTCTGCATCCTGTTCTGTGGATTCCCGCTGATGCTCTGCGAATTGGGCATCGGACGCGCCGCACATTTGAATCCCATGGCTGCCTTCCGCAAACTGGAAGGGGAACAACGTTCCCAGATTGCCAAATGGATTGGCGGCATCGCGATTTTTCTAGGAGTGCTCTTCCTGTTCAACCGATTGTATGCATTTGCCCTCTGCGCGATTGCGTTTGGATTCCTCTTCCGACGATACGGATTCGCCGTCGCCGGTGCCTTGGCAGTTTTGACTTCGCTGTTCATCCTCGCGTACTACAGCGTGGTCGGCGGCTGGATTTTGGAGTACATCCGTCTCTCCTTCACGGGAAAGATTCTCGCGGTGAACGGGGTAGGAAACGCGGGAAAGACGTTTGGGGAGTTCCTGAATAGTTATCCTCGCGTGATAGGCTTCCACATCGTGTTTCTGTTGATTTCCTGCGCGATGCTCTGGGGAGGCATCAAGGACGGAATCGAGCGTTGGTCGCGCGTGCTGATGCCGTTGCTGTTCATCCTGTTGCTCGTTGTGATTTTCCGCAGTGTGACGTTGCCGGGCGCCCGCGCCGGTCTGGATTTCTTCCTAAGCCCCGATTTCAGCAAATTGACGGCGCAGAGCGTTCTCATTGCGCTGGGGCACTCCTTCTTCACACTGTCGCTCGGCATGGGCATCACGATGACCTATGGCAGTTACCTGAAAAAGACGGAGAATCTTTTCTCATCAGGGCTTTGGATTATCATGCTGGACACGATGGCGGCCATTCTCTCTGGCATCGCGATTTTCCCCGCAGTGTTCGCGATGGGATTTCAGCCGAACGCCGGACCGTCCCTGATTTTCCAGGTTCTGCCGGCAACCTTCAACAAGATTCCAGGTGGTCTCTCCTGGCTTTGGGCGGGACTGTTCTTCGTGATGTTCGCCATCGCGGCGCTGACCAGCATGGCCTCCATTCTGGAATGCTCCGTCACCTTCCTCGTCGATACCTTCAAAATGCGCCGCAAGACCGCCATCCTTTTGAACTTCGTGGCGACCGCCCTGGTGGGTGTCCTCGCCTGCGTCAGCGTGAGCGACTGGACCAATCTTCCGCATCTTCACAAGGTCCTCGCCGCCTGCTTCGGGGAGAACATCCTTCCTGGCAATTGGTTTGACACGATGGACCACCTCACCAGCAACTGGATGATTCCTCTGTCGAGCATGCTGACTGCCATCTTCGTCGGCTGGGTCTGGGGTTCCCGCAAGGCCATCAACGAACTCCGCATCGGTGCCGAACCCTACGCAGACCGCAATCTCTTCCTCTGGTTCTGCGGACTGTTGGACGATACCCTCCAGGACCCCTCAGCCACGCTCCAGACCCTGACCCCGCTCACCTTCTGGATTTTCCTCACACGCTTCTTCTCCCCCGTCATCATTCTCGTCATCTTCCTTCAGAATCTCGGCCTCCTGAGCTTCTCCTGAAGTGGCAACGCCATTCCGCCAATTTCCCCATTTTTTCAAAAAACTTAGAGCAAGCGGTTTGAAAGTGGGGAAAATGGTAGTATGTTAAATAGTGTCTTTGAAATACAGGATGCCCCATGGTGTAATGGTAGCACAACTGACTCTGGATCAGTTAGTCTTGGTTCAAATCCAGGTGGGGCAGCCATCCAGGTCCTTGCAGGAAATGTTCTGCAAGGTTTTTTTGTGCCTGGATGCCCCAGCACATGGGTCGACGGCGCGCGCGGCCTGGCAAAACCGACAGGGGGCACGCCTTTAGGGTTATCTACTCCGGGAGCACAGAAGGTTTCAGGACCTGTTGCAGGAGGGTGGTGCATTTGCCGCAATGGGTGCAGTCATTGGCGCAAGCGGCGGCGATTCCCGAGGTGGCCCAGTTTTTGGGGAAAGCCTTGTTTTGGATGGGAGCGGGGAAGAGGTCGGCGTGAACGGGGTCCATCAGTTCGAGGAGGTTTCCGTCGAAGGAGTAGGAGGCGTAGGCGTTGAGGATCTGGGTAGGTTTGGCGATTCGTCGCGTAGCGAGTTTGACAACGGAGACGTAGGGTTCAAAGAGGGGGAGGTCTTCGGGACGAATCCAGGTGGA
>JAFRLP010000616.1 GCA_017431185.1 Victivallales bacterium
CGCTGTATGCGCCTGACGGGACCCAGGCATCCCTGGTGGCTGGAGGAAAGCATCTGGGCCACCAAACCGCCACCGACTTTGCCCCTGCGCAATGGAAGACGGCGGCGGATTTCCTTTTCGGCAAGTCCCTCGTCCTGGAATTGGCTCTTGCTGGAGAAAAGCGAATCCTGGAGAAAAGGCTCCTAAGACCTTTGGGAAAATGAACTCCTACGAATGAGCAGACAAAGGTCATTGCTCGATTCTCAAATAGCGGCTGTTGCGGCCCGGAATCTCAATCGTGAAATCCCGGCACCGTTCCGCCACCGTTTTCCCCGTTGCGACATCAACGACCAGGCGTGCCGCCGTCGGCAGGACAATATGCGCTTGCCGTCCCGCCAGTGTGTGCAGCAGGATATGCCCGTTGCCAGCACGCAGAACATACTCCGGCTCGTCCGATGAATAGACATGTGCGCCGTTTTCCAAGGCGATGCGACGCAGCAGCTGCGGAGTCCAGCAGGGAATGCCGACATAGAGGCTTTTTGCCCCATTCGGCAGGCGCTTAATGGCGGTGGCGCATTTTCCGTCGAGGTCTGACGCCCCAGTCTGTTCGAAGCGTTCCCAAGCAGTCGCCTGTGCGTCCTCCACGTAGAAGATGGGCGACAAAGGCTCATTGATGCCAGCAGCGGGCAGTGTGGCGGGTTTCGTCACCGCCTGAATGTCCATTCCGACCAGGGAGGCGACATTTGCAGTGCC
Source organism: Victivallales bacterium (assembly GCA_017431185.1). The sequence continues at coordinate 733 of JAFRLP010000616.1, forward strand.
GCAAGCGTAGGGCGCATCGGGTTCGCCAGTGAAGAATCCCGCGCCATAACTCCAGACGACTAATTTCCCCGGCTGCTGGAACCGTCGCTGAATGACGTGGCGCTGGGCAGGCGAGAGATGGAAACTGTTGAGGAAGACATAGACCGGGTAGTCGTCGGGGATGCGCTCCAGATCCTCAATGATATGCAGATGGTAGCCGATGCCCGCCTTCGCGACTGGTCCCAGCAGCCCAGTGATCAGGTTTCCGCCCACAGGGTCGTTCTTGCTGTAGTGGCGGAAATGAATGGCGCGGGAATCCATGATGAAGGCGACCATCTTCGTTCGGTCTGCGGATGCGGGATGCGCCGCCATGTATTCCATCTCGCGGTACATCCTGCCAAAGGCCTCCCATATCTGCGGATGGCTGTACGCATTGCGTCCGTCAATCGGAAACCACCACAGTCCACTGCGATTGATTTGGATGGTTCCGAATGCCCGCCATAGGATACCCAGCGACTCCTCCAGATTCTTTGCACCGCTATATTCGGCCACACCCTGGCTGAGACTGGTGCGGATGTCAGCCTCGTCCATCCATAGTTTTCCGTGCAGTTGGCAGGCGGCTGGTGCGCCTGCGGTCGGGCCTGCATTGCCCATTTCACGTTGATAATGGGCCATGCTGTCCAGCAAGAAGTCCACGTTGGGAAGTTCCAGGGCACGGGCCAGGCCATAGTGTCCGGATTCATTGGAAAAGGTACGTCCATGCCCATAGGAGTCGGAGAAGACATAGCCGTAGTAGAGGCCGATGACCTTGCCAGGGCCTGCCAGACGCCGAATGATGGCGGTGAACTCTCCGATGCGTTGCGGATGATTCATGTTCAGATATTGCAGATAGTCAATGGTGTTTCGGTCGCGCACCGGGTTCACGAAATAGTTGTCGTGCAGAAGCCGTTCAGCAGGCGTCGGCAGCTGCGCCGTCTCAAACGTCTCCACAGCCTGCTCCATCGGACGCGCAGCATTGCGTTTCTCCACCGTGCCATAAAGCGCCTTCTGCCATTCCTGGAAACCGCGGCGCTCTGGAACTGAATAGTCTGTCAGCTCCTTGTATTTGGAGTTGTATCCCCAGCGGAAGGCCTCGTTGTAAAGGCCGCTGACCGCCACATAGCCAATGATGCGCTTATGGTACGGGGTTCCCTCCAGATGCGCGAAAAGCGCGGTCAGAGCCTGTTCCAGATCCTCCATCCACTTGCGTGAACTGAATGAGTGGCTGGCATGGTAGTCGCGGACACGGTTCCCCAGAAAATCGCAAGTCTCCTCATTGGGGTTGGCGATGCCCCACCAGGTCGGCGGAGACATCGGGAGCTGCAGCAGAATGCGCGCATCGGGGACGCGGCGGACCACCTGGTCCATCCACAGGTCGATTTCGGTGAAATCGTATTTTCCTGGAGCGTACCACCATTCGCCCATCCTGAAATCCCGCGGAGTGATTTCCAGGCGGATGACGGTAATGCCGCTTTGCCTACGACATTCGAGGAAGCTCCCGAATGCGTAATGGCTGGAAGCCGCCGTACCAGCCGCGTAAATCATCACTGGTTCCCGTTTTCCGTCAATGACAAAGCACTGCTTGTCGGCATCAACCGTTACTTCGGGCACGTGTTCCGTCTTGCCGATATTCCGTGCGCCGACGAGACGAATTTCCGTGATTTCAGGCGCCGCCTCCAGAGCTGTCGCCTTGAAGCCGCATTCTTCAGGTGAAAGAATGCCTTCCCGCACCGTGATTTCGTCAAGCATTCCAATCCAGAAATGGCGATAGGCAACGATGTGGTTATAGTCGCATCCCAGCAGAAAACGGTCGCATTGAGCAATGGCGGGGAGCATGGCAGTCTGGAGTGAATGCACACGTTTCCCGTCGAGGAAAAAGACCCACTCCGTGCCAGTCAACTGCCAGGTGACGTGATGCCATTCGCCGCGCGTCAGCGGTGAACCGATTGGAATGGTGGTGGCCTTTGCGAATACCCCCCAGTCCATTGCCAGCAACTGCCCGTCCTTGATCTTGAGTGCCAGAATCTCCCGTGGATGGTGGAAGAAACTGGCTATCGTCATCATGCTTCCGTGCGGGAAGTGGTCGGGGCGGAAATAGCCCGCCACCGTCAGTGGCTTCGCGCCAAAATCGGTCGGCAGCATGACCATCGCGCCTTCATGGCCAGTGAGCGCCAGGCCGTTGCCAACGACGCCAGGCATGAAACTGTCCGCATCCAAAAGCAGTCCTTGCGCCCCTGAAGGCATAGTCTCACGGGAGTCCAGCGAAAAATCCAGATTTCCGCCACGCGACGACAGGATGCACGCGCCTGCCAGAAGAAACATCACGGCACATTTGTTAAGCATCATGGCAAAGCCTCCTATTGAGCCAAACATCAATTGCATAAAGGATGGAAAGTCTCGATTTGCCGCTTATGATGGTTCATTTGCTGGATGACTGTCTGGCAACTGCCCCCACCATCTGCGGGTCAATTTCCAGGAACAAGGTCGCGCGGTTCCCCTTGACAACATTCTGAACAGGACAGTTGTTCCAGATGTCAATGAACTTGTCGCCAGGCCGATAGTCAACCTCCAGCACGCTTCCCCTGTAGGTCTCGTATTTTCCGTTGTAGAGCGTCCAGAGCGTCTCCCGTCCATCGGCGGACTCGAAGCGGTTCGCGTAGATTCCAGCAGCCTCTGTCTCCACCAAAGGCTCCACGTTGTCCGAAAGGAAGGCGTCCGCATATTTTCTTTGGATGGCAATCGCTTTCCGCATGACACGGATGGTACGTTCATTGTAGAGTCCCGTGGTTGAATCATAGATTCCCTCGCCATTGAAGAACGGGGCATGGTAGAACCGCATGACCATGGATGAACTGGTGAGGCCCACGGGAATCACGAACATCTTATAGCGGGGGAACACATAGCGCAGGATGCTCTGCCGTGGCGGCATCATCAATGGCGCCTTTGTCGTCGCCGCATAGTTCGGCGCACGGTTTTCGCTCCCTGAGACATGGTAATAGGTCAGACTACCCGAACTCCACTGCGTATCCACATCGCAGGCAGGATCCTCATGCCACAAGGCAACCCCCTCAGGAAGTTCCTCACGGAGTCTCCTGAGTATTTTTCGGCTGGCAAGATTCACATTGAGCGGAACGGAGTGCCCGTGCTTCGTGGAATAGCAGGCGTAGTCCCTTGGGAAGGGCGAGATGTCGATATAGAGTGCGTTAAAGCCTATTTCCTTTTGTGCCCGAACGCAGGCCGCCACAAAGGTGTCAGCCCAGACCCACGGACAGGGGAAATAGCACTGTCCATCCTGAAGCGGTTGTCCGTCCCCCAGAATCTGTGTGACTTCGCTCCCTCTTGTGCGCCCCATCGGAGACGCTTTCGGCAGATACGATGGAATGGTATAGAAACTCATGTGCGTGCCCTTTTCCTGCTGTGTACGCACGATGGCGACCAGTCTCTTCGCGCCAGCCAGGTAATTCTTCGGGTCGAATTCACCGTCTGCGTAATTCGCCCTTGGAGTTCCAGTGCGTGTTTTTTCGCCAGGATACAGCGGCGGCACATTCCAGCCCCATAAATGGAAAATGTCCGGCATTTCATTCCAGCGCCGTTCCGCAAGCCTGCGGATGGCCTCGAAACGGAATTCGTCCTTGTCAGGAAGATAGACGGGAAGCACCCAGTTGTACTGCTTGTTGAAGAACTCATTGCGCACAATCCAGGATTTTCGCCACCAGTCCAGCCCTTCTTTTTTCACAGGGTGATACCACCCCGCGCACCATTGCCTGTACAGTTTCAGCGCCTGATGCCAATCGCCTGCATGAACCAGAAGGGAGGTCTCCGAGAGCCTTCTGCTCTCTCCTGGCGCCATCATCTGCCATTGGGCAGGGTACTGCACATAATACCGCAAACCATCCTCTGCCTTGTGGAGTCCGTAGTCCATCATGGTTCCCTCCAGATTGTGGGTCATGAGCTCCAGACCATATCCTGCATCTGGGTTATATGCATCCATGAACTGCACGAAATACGCACGTTCGTTTGCAGGAGAATGCGCATAGGTATTTGTCTCATTGGTGTGAAGAGAATAGTATTTCGGGAAATACAGCCAATTCTGTGCATAGTTCTTTCCGATTTGGACGCCGTGAAGGAACGGGAAACGGATTCTCGGCGCTATGCGTGCAGTCCCACGGTTGACGAGGGATGCATTGAAACGGATTTCACCGCTCCTGTCATCTCCTGAAATGCGCAATTCCAATTCCAAGGATGCAGGAGCATCCTTCTTTGACCTCAGGTGGAATGCCATGCCGTCGGAAAGTCCTTGCCGCGTGATGACAATGAAATCCTCCCCCGTCATTGTCTTGCCGTTGACATCTATTTCGAGGCCGCCTTTTTCCATGCGAAGCGGTTCGTCTGGGGATATTTTCTGCTCCAGCGAAACCACGGCAAAGCCATTCTCCGTGGTTCCGCAAAGAGAATACCACCCGTTTTCCATGGTGAATCCCACGTCATCTATGACTACTTTCAGCGCCTGTGCCTTCGGCGCGGGAAGTTGTCTGATTATCTGTTTTGCGGGATGAAGAACCGTTTCAGGAATCAGCCTGTGTCCCTGCCTGTTCAAGGTCGCCGCCATCAGATAGACTGAGCCCTGGTCGGGACGGAAATAGCTGTGCAGCACGGCTCGTGAAAGCGTCTTGCGAGGATTCAACGGAACCGCGTATGCGCCCGTGAACCGCTGGATGGAATACCCCTTGTCTGCGAGGGAATAGGGATATGCCTTGTCCACCGTGCCATCCTCATAGCGAATTTCCATGGAAATGACCTCGTGGGCCGCAAATTGCGGCGGCATTACGGGAGTCGCCCCGTTCCGCGAAAAAGCGGTCATTCTGGCGGCCAGCAACAGCCACAACTCTCCTGCTTTGCCAGAGAGGGGGATTTCAATGGTTTCGTCGAAGGCACGTCCGACTCCCATCCAGGGCAAGCCGCTTTCGGGTTCCCTTTTATCCAGTTCCGCCGACGGCGGTGCCTGAACACCTTCCAGTACATTCCAAAGGCTGTCCAGATGGAAGCAAGCGCCATCCATCTCAACCGTTCCTTCTGGCGTCATCGCATAGTCATACACTTTGCCTCGCAGTTCGAGCAGCTCCGGCAACAGGGCGCGTTGACTTCGACGGACACGTTTGCTGAAATCGATGCGTTCCCCCCATGCGGGGAAGTCAAGCCTGCCGCATTGTTCCCATGGCAGGGCAGCGACATCTGCAAAGAGCCGCAGGGAGAAAAGCTCTAATGACAGTTCGTCTGCATCAGTGCGAAGGCTTATGGAAACGTTTTCCGCTTCGACATCTTGCGGAAGCAGGCAAAGCACCCTGTGGATTTCGCCATCGCTGTAGAGTTCGGAACTGTAGAGGAGAGGCTGTTCACCGAGCAGGAGCGCAGGATAGGAGATGCGCACATACGCCAATCCTTTCAGGCGGTAGGTCATCTCCAGAAGACGACCCTTGGAGAGCCGCTTCCGTGGAAAATCGAGCCGCCATGCGGCAGCGGAGATGTCAACTGCGCGATTTCGGATGCGGAAGACCCAGGAGCCGTCGTTGTTTTTGCGGCAGTTCGCATTGTGTGACGACACTCCGCCGTCAAGTTCCACTCTCATCCCAGTGAATGGGTCGAGGACAATCTCGTTGCGGGGCGTTGTCTGGACTTCCTGGAATACAGTATCGGTCTCCAGCAGTTCCAAAGAACCAGTGGAAGAGATGTCGTCGGCTTTCGGTTCCTCCCTTGCGGGGAGTTCCTCCTTTGCATACCGTCCCTTGAACAGCCTTGGCTTGAGCCATGAGGCGACTCCGTTGTCCAGAACGGCGAATTCCAGACGAATGTTTTCGCTTCCCTCTGGCACGGAGAAAACTTCAGCCTGTGCTAGATTTTCCCCAGGCTGGAAGGTCTTCTGCAACACCAGGCTGACCTGCTGACGGTCATCAAAAGAATAGACGGTCGCCACGGCACGGCTTGAGCAAGTCACACCCGTGTCCAGCGTGTAGTCACCTGATGAAATCCCCTTTAGGACAATGCGCCAGCCACTGGAGCCAGTTTTCCCTTCGCGCCGAATTTCGAGATTGCCAGAAATGGCGCCCACTGTGAGTGTGGCATTGACATGATTGGGATTCACATACGTCCTGTGCCATTTTCCTGGCGCATCCCCCAACGAACGGTTCTCCTGAATCTGTGGTTCTGGAAGAAGATTTCTTTGAGCCCAGGCAGGAACACAGACAAATCCAACGAGGAGAAGGAACGTCAGGGCTTTGTCCATTGTTTTAGACATGGCTCAGTCCTCATCGAAAAGATAGGCAATACCCTCCCATGCACCGCAGTAGCGGGCAGTCCCGTTGTTCTGGGTCAGGTCGTCAACTTTGACCGGTTTGACATGGCCGCCCAGGCGAAGGGTGTTGACCTGACCGGGATGAATCGACGGCGGTGGCGGATTCATTCCCATGTCGATGCGCGCAAGACAGCGGTGAATGTCGTGGACTATCACGTAGTTGGAGTCGTCCCGCCCGATGCGGATGCGGGCGCGCCCCGTTCCATCCGCTTTCTTCAACGGCTTGTTTTCAGACAGGGCGGCGGTCTCGCTGTGGGATAGGTAGAGATAGGAGGAATAGACAAGCTGGCCATTCACCTTGCCAAAATAGTTCGCGTCGCTTGGGCATTTGAATTGACGCTCCCCGCCCTTGTCCAAGGTGATACCCAGATAGGGGGCGAGGTAGTTCGGCACATGGGCGTGCGGAACCTGGGTGTCCGGGTTGTATTTGTAGTTTCTGGAAAGCAGTTGTGCCCCGTTCCAGGGGCAGACAAGCCAGTCGTCATTGTCCATGGAATAAAGATGCTGCGCCAGCCCGATTTGCCTGAGGTTCCCCATGCAGCTCGTGCTGCGGGCCTTCTCGCGGGCCTTCGACAAAGCAGGCAAAAGCATCGAGGCCAGGATGGCGATGATGGCAATGACGACGAGCAACTCAATGAGGGTGAAAGCATTGCGACTGTATTTCATGGCGTTGTCTCCGCAGGGGGGCAAAAGAACTGTCCCGAAGGATTGGCTTATTTCTCTATTTGTTATATATTATACTCAAATAAAACGGAAATACAAATGTCAAAAAACACAATTGCATACCAATTATGACCATGGGGACAGTTTTTTTCGAGCAACTACCTCCCACGATGTTCCGTGAGAGCCTTTGGATTCTCCCGCCTCATCTGCAGTATGACCTCCCTTTCTCGCTTTATTCGACTGGCATCACCTTGCGGGATCCCAACTATCACATTACCCGCAGCATCGGAGCACCCTATTATGTTCTTGAATGCATTCTTGACGGGGAGGGATTTCTCAATGTGGCGGGGCATGGATTTCGGCCCAAGGCGGGGGATGTCTATCTGCTGCCCAAGGAAATCCCCAATGAATACTACACGAGCAAAAAGGCGCCCTGGGAGAAGATATGGTTCAACATTTCAGGGCCGCTGATTGATTCCCTAATCGCCTGCTATCATCTGGACGGCATTGTCTATGTCCAAAACACGAATATGCAGCCGCTGTTTCGCCAGGGCATGGAGCTCATCGCGCAATGCAGTCCTGACACCCCTGTGGAATTCGCCACCCATCTCACACGGATTTTCGCAACGTTGGCCTCGCTTCGCAGACGCACAGCGGAAAACTCCTTTTCGCGGCTTCCAGCCAGGCAGATGAAAAACTGGCTGGACGAACATTGGCGGGTTCCCTACTCTCTTCCCAAACTCAGCGCAGCCTGCGGAAAATCCCCGGCCCAGACCATGCGCATATTCAAAGCAGCATGGCGCTGCACGCCCAAAGAATATCACACGAGAATCCGCTTCTCAACGGCTGAACGCTATCTGGAGAACACGAATGAGCAGATAAAGGTCATCGCCGACTGGCTTGGCTTTGCAAATGAATTCCAGTTTTCGGCCTGGTTCAAAAAGCAGGCTGGGGTCTCCCCCATGCATTTCAGAATGAAGATGGCGCATGCGGTGGAGACGGCAGGCTCGCCAGCGCCTTGAGGGTCTTCTCCACCGTGGGGTAATCGCGGTAGAGGAAGCCGTGATTGGCAAAATACTCCGATGCGGACAACGCATCCTGCACCTCTGGCTGAGCGGCGACGGCACGGTCAACCCCCAGTGCCAGAGGCCAATTGGCCCCTTGCGCCAGTTGGGCGAGGCGTTCCAGCAGATGCGCCCCCCGCCCCCTGTGGAACAGTTCGAGGCAGACCTGGTGCCCCGCCTGGCTGGCAAACGCAAAATCAGGTGCGACAAGAAATCCGCCCTTTGCCTTCAGCAAGGGGACGTCATCCACCAATTGCCACTCTTTCACGGTGTCCTGAAAATGCTGTCGGAACAACTCAACCTCGCGCGGCACAAAAGCGCCTGTCGCCTGATGGCAGACCAATCCGCAGCTCTGGTCTAGGTGAAGTCGCCGCACAGCGTTTTTCCAGCGCACCATCGCCTTAAGCTCCCATTTTTCCATGGCGCAGACCGACGGGAAGAAAATCGCCAGCTGCAGACCGTAACTGCGTGACTGCTCCAGAACGCTGCCAGGTCCGTCCACTATCAGTCGAACAGCCTGCCGTTGCACGCCAGCGGGGTCGGCCTTGCGCACGGGGCAGGCTGTCGCCTCGACAATCAACCGATGAAAACGCGCCTGCGTCAACAGACGGCGAAGACGAGCGGGCGAAGCGTCTTCCAGCACCAGTTCCAGACAGTCCGCCTGAAGTAGAAGGGCCTGTACCATCCCCACGTTGACCCGCTCAACCAGCTCCCGCGCACCTCCCGTCAGCTTCAATTTGAGAAATCGGTCATTGGACGGCAAATCCGCGTAAAGACGCTGGGGTTGCAACGCGCTATGGGACTGGGCAAAGGCGGTGTCACGGTAGCATTGCTCATCCAGCGCACGGTTCTGGCGGAGCAACTCGGACGAGGCCAGAAAGACCTTGCGCCGTTCGGTGGCGTAGTCAATCTCCGCCACTGGCTCATATTCCGTGCGGTCCTCCAGAATCTTGCGGAGCATGCGGACAGTGCGGAGGTCGTCCCCCCCGTCCTCCAGACGGTCGAGTTCCTCGTCAATGTCGCCTCGGGTGGCGGTCCCAGGGGCAGGATAAAGGTCAATCATGCGCTCCGCCAAATCCAGCCAATTCGGGGTGTCCTTCAGGAACAGCGGACGCACCCGCCCGCCCTCAATACGACAGGTTATCAGTTCTTTCGTAAGCACTGCTCTGCCTCCTTCTGTCGCTGGTGTTCCACTCTCCTGTCTCCCGAGAGATAATCTCATACAATACAGCGCTTTTTCCCGCACGGGGACGAAGAATTCGCCCCAGCCGCTGGACATGTTCCCGCGTGGAGCCACTGCCGGAAACCACAATGCCGACGGAGGCCTCGGGAACATCGACACCCTCGTTCAGCACCTTGCTGGTCACCAGGCAGAGATACTCGCCGTTACGGAAACTGTCCAGCATCTCCTTTCGTTCATTGGCCTTGGTATGGTGGGTGAGCACTGGCAGCAGAAACCGTTCGCCCAGTCCGTATGCGGTTCGGTTGTCCGCCGTAAAGACAATGGTGCGTTCGCCAGCGTGTCGGCGCAGTAAAGTCCAGACCATATCCATCTTGCTTCGTCCTCCGAAGGCAATGCGTCGCTGTGCCAGATACGCGGCGAACGCCTCGCGCCCGCCAGGAAGGCGAGCGCAGGCCCTCAGGAACATCCCCCAGCCCTGGGGTGTGGCGAAACTGATGCGCTGCGACCGCACAAAGTTGACATACAACTCCCGGTTGCGCCGATACTCCGCATATTCATCGGGCGTAAGCGAGACGAGGACGATTTCCGTGCGGTAGGGCGCCAGGTACCGCCCCTCCATTTCAGTGATTTCACGGCGGTAACAGACGGGGCCGAGCAATTCGTCCAGCACCGTCTCCGCGCCATCGTTGCGTTCGGGGGTGGCGCTTAGCCCCAGCCTGAAGGGAGCCAGGCAGGCTCTGGCCAGCTGCTGGTACGTCGCCCCAGGCAAATGGTGGCACTCATCGACCACCAGCAATCCGAAGCGGTTGCCGATATACTCCATCATCAGCAGGGCGGAGTCGTAGGTGGCGACCGTCACAGGGCAGACCTCCTTGCTTCCGCCTCCCAACATTCCGACCTTGAGGCCGAAGGCGCGCTCCAGTTGCCCGGCCCACTGGGTCATCAAATCAATGGTGGGCACGACCACAAGCGTGGAGCGCGCACAGGATTCCATCGCCAGATGCGCCACGAATGTCTTGCCTGTCCCCGTGGGCAGCACGACCACCCCTCGTCGGGAGGCGGAGCGCCACGCCTCCAAGGCATCCTGCTGGTAGTCACGCGGCGGACGCCCGCTCTGTTGCCTCAACGGCACATTCTCATAGGCGCGCGCCAGGTCGTCGTAGGCAATGTGATTGCGGTAGAGCCAGGTCACCATCCCTGGATAGACGCAGGCATTGCCGCGCCACTGCTCCACTCTCGTGTCCCAGACGCACCAACGCTCCAACGGCACACCGCTGTCTGCCTGAGGTGCCTCGACCAGCAATGTGCCAGCCTCGAATCGAATCACCAATCTCTTGTCCACTTGCGTTGTTCCTCCCTGACGCCACACCTTTGCCTTTCGTTTTCAAGGCTAAAAATAGCGCAATTCTGGCAAATATCAACCAGAAAGGATATAAAAGCCGTGCAACCATCTCGAAAATCCGCAAAAATCTGTTATATTGTAGGATGTGTCAACGGTGTTTAACCCCCATCTGAACGAACCATGACAGAATCAGCACAGCAACGTCTTCAATGCGACTATCTCATCATCGGGTCTGGCTTGGCGGGCCTGACGGCTGCCCTTGAGGCGGCCAAACACGGCTCCGTGCTGGTCGTCACCAAGTCCTCCGCCGAGGAGTGCAACACCCGATATGCCCAGGGCGGCATCGCCTGCGTCATCGATGGAGACGACACCTTTGACGCGCATATCGCCGACACCATCACCGCCGGCGCGGGATTGTGCCATCCAGACGTGGTGCGCGATATCGTCCGTGCCGCACCGGCGCGTATCCGTGACCTGGAGGGGTACGGCATGGAGTTCACGCGCCGAGGCGAGGTGCGGGAAACCTCCAATTCCGACCAGGCCCGCGAGTTTGACCTGGGACGGGAGGGCGGACATTCCGCCCGCCGCATTCTCCATGCCGGAGACATCACGGGACGGCAGGTCAGCGATGTCCTGCTCGCGCGCTGCCGCGAAAACCCGCGCATCACCATTCTGGAACACCACCTGGCGATTGACCTGATCACCTGGCGACATTTCGAGTGGAAAGGGCCGAACCGCTGCTACGGCGCCTACGTGATGGACACCCAAACCCACCACATCAAAACCATTCTGGGACGGTTCACCCTGCTTGCCACTGGCGGCGCGGGCAAGGTCTATCTATGCACCTGCAACCCAGATGTGGCCAGCGGCGATGGCGTGGCGATGGCGTGGCGCGCCTCCGCGGAAATCGCCAACATGGAATTCTACCAGTTCCATCCCACCATTCTCTACCATCCGCAGGCCAAGTCTTTCCTCATCAGCGAAGCAGTGCGCGGAGAGGGGGCCATCCTGAAGATTCGGCGAGGCGGCGAGTACGTGGAGTTCATGCACCGGTACCATCCGCTGAAGAGCCTGGCGCCGCGTGACATTGTCGCCAGGGCCATCGACAATGAACTGAAGCGGTCAGGGGAGGAGTGCGCGTGGCTGGACATCCGTCACAAGTCGGAGGAGTTCCTGCGCAAGCGCTTCCCCAACATCTTCCAGGAGTGCCTCAAATTTGGCATCAACATGGCGACCGACCTCATTCCGATTGTGCCTGCCGCGCACTACTGCTGCGGCGGTGTGCGCACGGACGTCAACGGCGTGACCAACATCCGCGACCTCTACGCGATTGGCGAATGCGGATGCACTGGACTGCATGGCGCAAACCGTCTGGCCAGCAACAGCCTTCTGGAGGCGATGGTGGTCGGCTACAACGCCGTCCAGCACACCTTGACCCGGCAGGACAACAACGACCATCTGCCGCCAGCCAATGTCCCTGATTGGAAACATGGCGACGCAGTCAATTCGGATGAGATGATCGTCATTACCCACAACTGGGATGAGATACGGCGTTTCATGTGGGATTATGTTGGAATTGTGCGTACCCACAAGCGCCTGGAGCGGGCCAAGCACCGCATCCGGATGCTGCGTCGGGAAATCGAGACCTACTACTGGGACTTCACGGTCACGCCAGACCTGATTGAACTGCGCAACCTGGCCTCAGTGGCTGAAATGATCATCGACAGCGCCATCGCCCGCCGGGAATCCATTGGGCTGCACTACAACCTGGACTGCCCCAAGTTTGACGCATCCTACCATCCGCAGGACACCATTATCCAGCGCCCTGTCAAGCCCAATATCTGGTTTGAGTGAGGCTGTTTTTCTCAAACGCCGAGCAATGGAAGGGCTTCAATGTCTCTGGTACCCGAGGCGGGAATGAGAACCCGCATCAAAATAGCCATTTACGCACGATTGAGACCGATTGAGACTGTCCCCGTGCATGGCTTTTTAGACCTCAAATGCCAAAAAATGCCAAAAATCATTTGTGCTCAACCGTATGATTCCCCCTGACTTCACCGAGGGGAATCACAGCATCTACTATACACGTGTTTGATGGGATTGCCAATGCGTCCCTTTGTTTTTGTCTTTGAAAAAACGCTTGTAGTGTTTTTGTGTGGAAAACCACAAGTGCCCGTGAAACCGCGAAAACTCCTTTGGGGGAATGGTTAGGAATACTCTTCCTTGATCCAGTCGGTGATGTTTCCCGCTTCAGAATCGAAATTGACCCCGAGCAGCATAATGCGTTTTCCTTTCCTGCGGTATTTCATGGCATAATCTTTGTTTTCGATCTGCTTCATTGCCTTATCCGCGGACTTGTTGAGCTTGAACTCGATCACGTAAATCCATTCGCCCGCAGCAACCATCATGTCAATCCGTCCGCTGCTGGTGAAGACCTCCGCCTGAACCATCAGCTTCAGAAGGTCGCAAATCACGTAGCATACCGTCTGGTAATAATGCTCGTCCCTCACATGGATATTGTAGGGGATGCCAGCGAAAATGGACTGGAACAACTTCATGAATTCATCCGCGTCGCCCGTGCCCACTGCTGTGATCAGTTTCAGAATCAGTTCCTGCGAATCCTGTTTTCGGACTGTCGTGCAGTAGGCCAGCAGGGAATTGTTGAAGGACTCCTCCACTTCCTGATTCGGGAAACGCAGGTAATATTCAGAGATGACCTTATCGGTGAACGGAATCTGCCGCTGTTCCAAACGGTCAATGGTAAGGTATCCTGTCTGGAACAGCAGAACCAGCGGGTCAAGGTCGGAAATCTCGAATGCGTTGAAAAAGGAACTGGACACGGGAGTGTTCAGAGAAACAGGGAAACTGAGTTTCGATTTCATGATCAGTTCCAGCAGAAATGACGGCGTTCCAGTTTCAAACCAGTAGTTGCTGAACTTTCCGCCCATCTCAAAGAAACTGGCCAGAGACACTGGATTGTAAACCGTTTCGGAGTTCTCCTCAAAACGGAACCCGTCGTACCAGTCTTTGATTTTATCCAGAAGTTCCTTATGGGAAAGCCTCTGCTTCTTTTCCACCGCCTGGATCTCTTCCCTGAAATTGAACTCGAACTCCTGCTGGGTGTAGCCCAGCATCGTGGCGTATCTTGCATCCATCGTGATGTCCGTCAGGTTGTTCAGGTCGGAGAACAGCGACACATGGCAGAATTTGCTTACTCCTGTGACAAAGAGCAGACGTTCCTGCGTGTTGCGGTCTTTCAGAACACTGTAAAATCCCTTCAGGCATTTCAGGATTTCCTTGACGTCGGGATTGGTGATATTGTCCAAAATCGGTTTGTCATATTCATCCACCAGAATGACGACTTTGCCTTTTTCAAAACATTTGTCGATAAGCTTTCCAAAAGCGGATGAAGAATTGACATTTTTCGGCAAGACGATGGAAAACCGTTCAGCGATCGTCATCACTTTATCCAGCAGATACTGATCCAGTTTCTCAATGGTGTTATTGACAGGGGTGCAATCTGCAAAACTCAGATGGATGATTGGGTACGTTTTCCAATCATACGGCTTGTCATAGATTGCCAGACCTTTGAAGAGTTCCTTCTTTCCCTGAAAGACTGCCTTCAGGGTGGAAAGCGTGAGAGACTTCCCAAAGCGCCGGGGACGGGACAGAAAGTACCCCGCGCTCTTTGGCCGAATCAGCCGCCAAATGTATTCGGTCTTATCGACATACAGGAAGTTCCCCTGAATCAGGTCCTCAAAACTGTAAACGTAGCTGGTCAAATCCTTCATCGTCTTGCCTCTCTGGATGTAATATACACTGCCGAAACACTGTTTTCAATATTTCACCATGTGAATTAACCGTCCCCCCTGATGCCCTGACGAGCAAGAAAGGCTTTAGGCTACTCCACCTTCTTGACAAAAATGGAATGAATACAGGCATCTCTGTTTTCCTTTGTCAGAACGACTGGAGGATTCTTCTCAAGCCAGTCTCTCCAGAAATCCTCATTCTGAAGCTGAGCGCAGATATCACTCCATATTTTGTCTTTTATGGAAATCGCGCCTTCGCTAGCTTTCGGGAATGAAAGCCTGACTCTGTTGGAGTCATCCACTATCCTCATGTTGCCCCCTGGCCATTTGAGGGAAATCACATAGATTAATCTCCTAAAAGTCGGCTAAAGCGCACACTATTCTCTTGTCACGCCAAGGCGATTCAAAAGAAGCCTGTCTCTTGCCACTGACTCGGTGGACCACCGAACCATCCCAGCCGGAGTTCTGACTGCAGTTGTCTCTATGCAGTCGA
>JAFRLP010000617.1 GCA_017431185.1 Victivallales bacterium
ATCGGCGCCGCGCATCTGGAGGCGTTCCATGACTTCGCCGGGGTTGCCGAGGAGAAGGGCGACCTCCTGGCGTCCGTCCCCGTCGGCGGAACTGTGTTCATCCCCTTCGTCTGTCCAGCCAAGGATGTCCTCTTGCGCCATGCCGAAGGTCGGCGCGTAATCACCTTCGGCGCCGAGGATGGGGCGGACGTGCAGGGACTCTACGGCGGACAGTGCGACGGCGGATACCGCCTCACCCTGCGCCGTCGGGACACAGGGGACTCCATTGAACTGGTCTGGCCCATTGGAGGCGAAGTCCAGGCTGCCAATGCGGCGGGTGCGGCTGCCGTCGGCCTGCATTTCGGGCTGTCGCTGGAGGAGATTGCCCAGGCGTTGCCCCGCACGACCCTGCCTGGCGCCAGAATGGCGCAATTCGACCACGATGGCATCCACTGGGTCAACGACGCCTACAACGCCAATCCCACCAGCATGATGGCCGGACTGAAATGGTTCGCTGAAATCAGCCGACAGGCCCCTTCACGCACGCTTTTGCTGGGAGACATGCTGGAACTCGGACCGGCGTCCGCACGCCTTCACGAGGAGCTTCTGCAGGCGGCGCGCCGTCTGTTCCCGCATGACCGCATCGTCACGGTCGGACCGCAGTTCGCGCAGTTTGCGCCCGCCCTGGGTGCCATCAGTTATCCTGACGCATCCTCCGTCTTTCCCGACTTGCAGCTGGAGCGGGGCACGTGGATTTACCTGAAGTCCTCCTTTGGAACAGGCTTGTGCAAACTTCCCCCAAAGCAGGAGTGACTGGGAATGCACCGCTTCTTTTGCGCAGACTGGAGAATGGGAGAGGAGGAGGCATGGCTTCCGCCTGCCGAGTCCCAGCACGCCAGCCGCGTCCTCCGTCTTCGGGAGGGCGACGTCGTGGGCATTCTCAACGGCATGGGGGAAATCGCCACAGCACGGCTCCAGTCGGTGCAGCGCAGTCAGGTGCGGTGCATCGTCGAGGAGTCCCGTGCCGTGCCGCCGCCACCCGTCCCCGTGCGGCTCTATGTCGCGCCGCCGAAAGGCAAGAACATGGAGGCGCTCCTGAAGGCAGCCACCGAACTGGGAGTGGCCAGAATCACCCCCATTGCCTGCCAGTACGGGGTCGCCAAGCCCGACGGCGACAAGAGCACCTGGAGGCAGGCGCTTGTCGTCGCCTGCAAGCAATCGGGCAACCCATGGCTTCCCCAACTGGATTTGCCTACGCCCTTTGCCCAGGCCCTTGATCGGGCAGACGAGGTTCCGTTCCTGGGCGCAGTCCCAGGCTCGACGGGCTTTGCCCCCCTCGACACCGCACGGCTTGCCACCTGCGGGGCCGCGCTCTGGATTGGCCCCGAAGGCGGTTTCTCCCCAGGCGAACACCAGGCGCTGCAACAGGCCGGCGCCACCGCGCTCTGCATCGGCCAATGGATTCTCCGCGTCGAAACCGCCGTGCCGGCCCTTCTGGGACGGCTCGACGGCCTGCTCGCCGAACAACTCCCCACCATTATCCCCAATACCCACACATGACCTTCACCCCTCCCACACAGGCCTGCTCCGGCTGCGGCGGACATCTGGTGTTCGATCCGGATGCAGGGATGCTGAAATGCCGCTCCTGCGGAAACACGCTGGAATTCCCCACCACGGAGCAGCCTCCCAAACGACATCTCTTCGAGCAGGACTACGCGACCGATTCGTGCGCGGAGGAAACCCGTCTGGAGGTGCAGTGCCCAGGCTGTGGCGGGCACATCGACATGGAGCCAAACCTCTTTGCCGAGAACTGCCCCTACTGCGAGGCCCCGCTGATTGCCCTGGAGGCGAACACGCGCCAGCA
Organism: Victivallales bacterium; assembly: GCA_017431185.1. Next base: position 1,844 of record JAFRLP010000617.1, read on the forward strand.
TAAGCCGGTCGCCGTGCTGCCCTTCGCCGTCACGACGGAGAGGGCGCGCGCTCTCTACCAGGACTGGCTGAAGGGACGCTGGTTCCTGCCCGGCGCCGTCAAGAAGGAGTACGTGACCCATCCCCTGCAGGGCCGCTACATGCCGTTCTGGGACTACGATGCGGAGGCCGACACGGACTACACGGGGGAACGCGGGGAGTACTACTACGTCAACGTGGAATACACGACAACCGAGAACGGCAAGCAGGTGACCCGAACCCGCAAGGAACGACGAACCCGATGGTATCCAGCCAGCGGCAGAGTGTTCAACCGGTTCACTGACCTACTGATTGCCGCCAGTGACAGTCTGCCGAAGGATTTGCAGGATGAACTGGAACCATGGGGACTGGAGAACCTGACTGGCTACGCCGCCGAGTACCTGCGCGGATTCCAGGCGGAGACCTACTCCAGGGACGCGGGCCAGTGCTTCGAGGAGGCCAAGGAGAAAGCGGAGCCTGTCATCCGCCGCACGGTCGAGAGGGACATTGGCGGAGACGAGCAGAAAGTCCATGGCATGAATCCCGTTTTCCACGACGTCGCCTTCCAGCCGCTCCTGCTCCCGCTCTACCTGAGCATGATGCAATGGAACGGCAAGCAATACCGTTTTCTGGTCAATGCACGCACGGGCGAGGTTCAGGGGGAACGCCCCTGGTCAGCCGTCAAGATCACCTTCTTCGTGCTGTTCTGGCTGGCCGTCCTCGCCGGAGTCATCTGGTTTTTCACACAATCCAAATAAGGAGAAATCATCATGTCAAAGAATGACGAAAAGGAACTTCTGGCCCTCCAGGAGA
>JAFRLP010000618.1 GCA_017431185.1 Victivallales bacterium
GGTCTCACAGGATGCCGCAAAACAGGCGGAAATCCGCGTGTCAGGCGAGGAGACCGCTGGCTCTGAGGTGACCCTGAACCTCTCTGTGCAGGCTCCCAAAAGAAAATTCCAGGCGGAAGGCAAGGACGCCAAAACCGCGCTCGCCGTCTTTGAGGCGGTGGACGGAGTGCTCCGCGAACTCTTCAAGGTCCAGGCCCTCTGCACACGGAAAATCTATTATGTGGTCCCCGGCGCCAATGCCATGAAGGAAATCTTCAGCTGCTATCTGGACGGCAGCGGACAGGAACGCTTCACCTTCAATAACGGCATCAGCACGGAACCCTCCTGGGGACATCAGAACGCCATGGTCTATACCCTGGCTAAAAACAGCACGATGGCCGTCGTTCTGGCTGATGTGGCAAACGGACGCCAGCGGATTGTCTCCCGTAAACCAGGCCTGAACTCCAGCGCGGGACTCTCCCATGACGGCGCCTTGCTGGCTCTCCCCATGAGTTTTGACGGACAGGTTGACCTCTATCTGCTGAATCTGCGGGACGGCAAGCGCGATCGTCTGACCCAAGACCGAAATGTCGAGTCCTCTCCCTGCTGGTCCCCCGACAACCGGAAAATCGTCTTTGTGTCCGACCGTCTCGGCACTCCGCAACTTTACCTGATGGATGCCGCGGCGGACGCCAAGGCGGAACGTCTCACCATCGGCGGGCGCGAGTCCGTCTCCCCTGACTGGTCAAATGTCAGCAATCGCCTTTGCTTCACCATGAAAAGCAACGAAGGCCAATACGTGGTCGCAATGATGGACATGGCGGATTCCAACCGTCCCGTCACCGTCCTGACGCATGCGGCGGGCAACTGGGAGGAACCCTCCTGGGCGCCTGACGGACGCCATATCGTCTGCGCCAGGAAATCGGCTCGGGGCAATTCCAGTGACCTGTATGTCATCGACAGCTGGCTGTCCACCTTCCGTCCCATCTCCAAAGGTGCCCGGCTGACTCTCCCCGCCTGGCGGCCCGCCTATTGAGGCTGCGCGCTGTCGCCCGTGTCGGGCGTCCCGTTGGCGAGGTGGCTTTGCAGGTAGTCGTGAAGCTGCCTGGCCATCTCCGCGCCAATGCCAGGAACGCCCAGCCGAATCTCCTCCGGCGTCTTCTTCGCCAGGTTTCGCACACTGCCAAATGCCTTGAGCAACTGCACCTTGCGCACCGCCCCGATGCCTGGAATGTCATCAAGTATCGAGTCGTAGATGCGCTTGTTGCGCAGCAGGCGGTTGTAGCCGTTGGCCCAGCGGTGCGCCTCATCCCGTATCGCCTGCAGAAGCCGCAGTCCGGGATGGGAGCGCGGCAAAAGGATTGGCTCCCCCTCCGGAACCACGATGGTCTCCATTTGCTTGGCCAGTCCGCAGTAGGGCACGGTCAGGCCCAGGCTGGCGAAAACCCGTCCCGCCGTGTGGACTTGCCCCAGGCCGCCGTCCAGCACAATCAAGTCGGGCAGTTCCTGCTTTTCGGCCAGGACCCGGGTGTATCGGCGGGTCAGCACCTCCTCCATGAAGGCGGTGTCGTCCCGCGCCGTCTCCGACCGGATCTTGAAGCGCCGGTACTGCGAGGTGTCGGGCCGTCCATCCCGAAAATAGACCATGCTGCCCACGGCCAGCGTTCCGGCGATGTTGGCCATGTCGAAGCATTCGATGTGACGGGGGAGAAACTGCAGATCGAGAGCCTCCTTCAGCGACAGCATTCCAAGTGGATTGCTGAGGGAGCCACGGGTGATCATCGTCTGGTTGACGAATCTGCGGGCTGGCTCCAGCACGGATTTCAGGTTGCCGATGATGTCGCGCAGCCGTGCCGCCTCCTCAAATTCCAGGTGCGCGGAGCATGCGCGCATCTGCCTGTCCAGTTCATGCAAAAGGGCAGGGGCCCCCTCGCCCTTGAACAGCCCCAGCGCCGCCTGGATCCGCTCTGCGTACTTCTCCCGCGTCACCTTGCCCAGGCAGGGACACAGGCAGCCTCGGATGGTCTCCTCCAGGCAGTGCCGGTGGGTTTCCGCGTCAGGATTGGCTACCTGGCATGTGCGCAGCGCATAGTGGCGGTTGAGGAACTGGACGGTCTCCCGCAAGGCGTAGGCCTGCGGAAACGGACCGATGTAGATGCGGCGGTCGTCGCGCCGAATCCGCGCCAATTGCAGCCTTGGAAACTCCTCCGTCATATCCACGACTATGTGCATGAAGCGCTTGTCGTCCCGCATCAGCACATTGTAGCGTGGCTCGTACTGCTTGATGAAATTGGTCTCCAGCAGCAGAGCCTCCGCCTCCGTCTCCACTGGGAAAATCTCGTAGGAGGCAATGCTGTGAATGAGCGCCCTGCGCCGCGGGTCACTGCGGTTCTCGGACGAGGCGCGGAAATACTGGCTCATCCGGTTGCGCAGATTCCGCGCCTTGCCCACATAGATGACCACGCCAGCCTGGTTCCGATAGACATACACCCCAGGCGACTTGGGCACATCCTGCGCTCTGAACACTCGTTCCTCTTTGGACACCGCTCTGCGCTCCTCTGACGATTTATCGGCCAGCCAACGCCCGCTGACGCAAATGCTGTATCAGGGAGTCAATGGGCGGACGGTCAGTGACCAGCAGCTGATAGTCTATCCCCAGACCCGCGCAGGCACGGCGGCAGCCAGCCAGAAACTCCGCCACCCTGGTCTGGTAAACTCCCCGCACGGCGGATGGCGCGGCCGTTATCCGGTCCCCGCTTTCCAGGTCCTCGAACACGCCCGCCTCCCGAAAGGGCAACTCCAGTTCGGCGCGGTCAAGCACCTGATAGACGATGACGTCGTGCCGTCGCCGCCGAAAATGCGCCAGCGCGGCGCGTATCCGCTCCACGTCGTCAAACAGGTCGCTGAAGATGACCACCAGCCCGCGGCGGCGGCTCTGCTCGGCCAGGGCGTGCAAGGTGCCCGCCAAATCCGTGTTTTCGCCAGGCTGGTGGCTGGCCAGGGCGTTGGCCAGCAAACGCAGATGGTCCGCCCCGCCGCGAGGAGGCATGTTCACCCTGCAGCGGTGATCGAAGATGGCCAGGCCCACGCTGTCCTGGCGATGAATGACCAGATAGGCCAGCGCAACCGCCAAAGTCGCCGAATAGCGGTATTTGCTCGGCGCATCCCCGCCGCTGGTGTAGGACATGGAATTGGAGGAGTCCACCAGAAGCGACAGGCGAAGGCTGGTCTCCTCCTCGTATTCCCGCAGGAACAGCTTCTCGTTGCGCCCGAAGACGCGCCAATCCAGGTGTTTCGGGTCATCGCCTGGAACGTACTGGCGATAGTCGGCGAACTCGACGCTCACCCCCTTCAGCCTGCTGCGGTGGGCCCCAGCCACGCTTCCCTCCACTGTATAGCGCGAGGCAACCGACAAGCGGCCAAGGCGCACGATTTCGTCGCCTGTCAAGAATTGATGGATGCCTTCCTGCTGCGTCATGCGCGTCACTTGAACTGGAGCTATTGAATCAGCACTTGGGTCTCAAGGTACCGGGAACAGTAACTATTCAGAATCCCCATCTGTTTTGACGTAAGCAACCTTGGGGTTGCCACAAGTGTACGATGTGCCAAGTGTGAGCCCCAACCTGTCCGCGAGGCCTTGGGCCTCGCGGATTGAATTGGCCTGGGGTTCTGGATAGATACCGGGAACAATTGTAATATACCATTCGTCGCCATGAAATCAAGCAGGAAGACGGGCGGGTTTTTCTGTCCGCGTTCTGATCGGTCAAGCCGATGATGGTTTCCCCGCAATTTCCCCTTCATTGCCGTGCCTCGGATATTTATTTATGGGAAATGACCTTGAAAAAAAAAAGAAAATCATTATGTTATGGAAGAGCATGGTGTGTCCAGCCATCGGCAGGACCGTCTCTGCGGCCTTGCCGCGGCATGGCACGCTTTGCTTGACAGCCAATCGAGGACAGTCCAGTCCTTCGACAATGTGGCTTCTTCACAGAAACAGGCATCCACCTCTCGCCTGGACAACATCTCAACAAGGACGAAAAACATGTGTTGCAACAAATTGTCAGAAGGGGCAGCCGCTAAATTCGCGGAACTCGACGACTTCATTGACGGTCTCGGCATTGACCGCAATGACGAGCGCCGGCGCGGACGGCTAATCCAGGTGCTGCACCGCGCTCAGGCCATCTTCGGCTATCTGCCCCGTGAAGTTCAATGCCATGTGGCTGAAAAACTCTTCCTCTCTGAGGCTCAGGTATCAGGGGTCGTCAGTTTCTACAACTACTTTACCACTGAACCCAAAGGCAAGTACAACATTGACGTCTGCCTCGGCACCGCCTGCTATGTCAAAGGGTCTGAGAAGGTCATCTCCGAACTGGAGCGCGTCCTCGGCGTCAAGGCAGACACCGTCCCCACGGAAGACGGTCTGTTCTCCATCAACGCCCTCCGTTGCGTCGGTGCCTGCGGCCTCGCCCCCGTGATGGTCATCAATGGCAAGGTCTATGGTAAAATGACCCCAGCCAAGGCTGTCCAGATTATCAACCAGTACAAGGAGCAGGGCTGAGAACATGAACAAGATTACCTCAAAAGAAGAGCTGATGGCGGTCTATAACGCGGCCAAGGGTGAACTTGCCCTGCGTTGCACGGACATTCACGACATCTGCTCCCCAAAAAAGGATATTCTCTGCTGCGGCGGCACCGGATGCCATGCATCCAGCTCCCAGGAACTCATGGACAATCTCCGTGCCCTCATCAAGGACCACGGACTGGAAAACGACGTGCGGGTCATCCAGACTGGCTGCTTCGGGTTCTGCGCCCAGGGGCCTATCGTCAAAATCATGCCTGACAATGTGTTCTACGTGCAGGTGCAGCCTGACGACGCCAAGGAAATCGTCGAGAGCCACATCGTCGGCAAGAAGATGGTCGAACGTCTGCTTTACGTCGAACCCCTGCTCAAACAACGCATCCATGACTATGCCAAGATGTCGTTCTACGCTCGGCAAATGCGCATCTCCCTCCGCAACTGCGGTCTGATTGACCCTGAAAACATTCAGGAATACATCGCCAACGAGGGCTACCAGGCTCTCGCCAAATGCCTGCTGGAGATGAAGCCCGAACAGGTTGTCCAGGAAGTCCTCAACTCCGGCATCTGCGGTCGCGGCGGCGCAGGTTTCCCCACCGGTCTCAAATGGAAAATCGCCGCAGGCGTCCAGGCGGCGGAGAAGTACATCGTCTGCAATGCGGACGAAGGAGATCCGGGCGCCTTCATGGACCGCTCCATCATGGAGGGCGACCCCAACAGCATCATCGAGGCCATGGCCATCGGCGCCTACGCCATTGGCGCGCAGCACGGCCTGGTTTACATCCGTGCCGAATACCCGCTGGCAGTCCATCGCCTCCAGACCGCCATCAGCCAGGCTCGCGAATGCGGACTGCTTGGCGACCGCATCATGGGCACGGATTTCAGCTTCGACATTGAAATCAAACTCGGCGCGGGCGCATTTGTCTGCGGCGAGGAGACCGCCCTCATCCACTCCATGGAAGGCCAGCGCGGCGAACCCACCATCAAGCCGCCGTTCCCCGCCAATGTCGGCGGCGGCTACTGGGGCTGCTCCACCAACGTGAACAATGTCGAGACTTACGCCTCCATCCCCGTCATTCTCCGGAAAGGGGCAAAGTGGTACGCGAAAATCGGCAACTGGAATCCCGAATTGGACGAGAACGGCAACTTCAAGAAGACCATCAGCGGCAATGCCGGCACCAAGGTCTTCGCACTGGCTGGCCAAATCAACAACGTCGGCCTCGTCGAGGTCCCGATGGGCACCACTCTCCGCGAAATCATCTACGATGTCGGCGGCGGACTTCCGGGCGGGCGCGAGTTCAAGGCTGTCCAGACGGGTGGCCCCTCCGGCGGCTGCATCACCAAGGAAAACCTGGACACGCCCATTGACTATGGCAACCTCGGCAAAATCGGCTCCATGATGGGGTCCGGCGGAATGATTGTCCTCTCCGACAAGGACTGCATGCCCGCCATGGCAAAATTCTATCTCGGATTCACCAAGGATGAGTCCTGCGGCAAATGCACACCCTGCCGTATCGGAACCCGCCGCATGCTTGAAATGCTCGAGAAAATCTGCGATGGCAATGGCACGGAGGAGATGCTGGTCAAACTCGAAAACCTGGCCAACACCATCAAGGAGACCGCGCTTTGCGGACTCGGACAGACCGCTCCCAATCCCATCCTCTCCACGCTCCGCTATTTCAGGGACGAATACCTCGCCCATGTGCGCGACAAGAAGTGCCCCTCCGGCACCTGCCAGAAACTCTACAAGCTGACCATCACCGATGCCTGCAAGGGATGCACCAAGTGCGCCCGCAACTGCCCCGTCGGCGCCATCACCGGCACCGTCAAGCAGAAGCATGTCATCGACCAGTCCAAGTGCATCAAGTGCGGCGCGTGCATCGACAACTGCCCGTTCAAAGCCATCGTCAAGGAGTAAGCGAACCATGAGCGACGTTACCCTCATCATCAACGGCAAACAGGTCACTGTGCCGGCCGGCTCCACCATCCTTGATGCTGCCGCCAAAATCAACGTTAAAATCCCGACCCTTTGCTACTGCAAGGACGTGGGCTGCGGCGTCTCCAACAAGCCTGCCTCCTGCCGCATCTGCATGGTCGAGGCCACTGGGGTGCGTGGCCCGCGCAAGATGCTTGTGCCGGCATGCGCCACGCCTGTCAGCCCGACCATGGAGGTCTGGACGCATTCGCTGCGAGCCATTCAGGCGCGCCGCACCGTTCTGGAACTGCTCCTCTCTGACCATCCGCGTCACTGCCTGACCTGCGCCAAGAGCCAGGAGTGCGACCTTCAGCGGCTTGCCGCCGAACTCGGCATCACCGAGGTCGAATACCAGGGCGAGAAGAACAAGATGCCCATCGACGACTCCAGCGAGGCCATCATGCGCGACCTCTCCAAGTGCATCATGTGCCGCCGCTGCGAGACTGTCTGCAACAAGGTCCAGACGGTCGGCACTCTCACTGGCTATGGCCGCGGCTTCAGCGCCAAGGTCGGCACCGCCAGCATGATTCCCCTCGCCGACACATCCTGCACCTTCTGCGGGCAGTGCGTCAATGTCTGCCCCGTCGGCGCCATTACAGGCATCAGCTATGTCAAGAAGGTCTGGAACGCCATCAACGACCCGACCAAGACCGTCATTGTCCAGACTGCCCCAGCCGTCCGCGTGGCCATTGGCCAGGAATTCGGATTTGAGCCTGGCCAACCCGTCACGGGCAAACTTGCCGCAGGTCTGCGCGCTCTGGGCTTTGCCAAGGTCTTTGACACCGACTTCTCAGCCGACCTCACCATCATGGAGGAAGGAAATGAACTCATTGGACGCGTGAAGGAGCTCCTGCGGCTCACCAAAGAGGGGAAGACTTCCCAGGAGGCGCATAAAGAGGCGCATCTGCCTATTCTCACATCCTGCTGCCCTGGCTGGATCAACTTCATCGAGCACAGTTTCCCGGACTTGCTGGACATTCCGTCCAGCTGCAAGTCCCCGCAGCAGATGTTCGGCGCCATCGCCAAGAGCTACTATGCCGAGAAGATTGGGGTCAACCCCAAAGACCTCATCTGCGTCTCCGTGATGCCTTGCCAGGCCAAGAAATACGAGGCGGCACGCCCCGAATTCGCTCCCAATGGCGTCCGCGATGTCGATTACGTGGTCACCACCCGTGAACTCATCCGCATGTTCCATGAGGCTGGCATTGACCTTGCAACCATCGAGGATTCCGATTACGACAGCCCGCTCGGAGAATCCACTGGCGCCGGAGTCATCTTTGGAGTCACGGGCGGTGTCCTGGAGGCTGCCTTGCGCACGGTGGCAAGCATCTTGGGCGGCAAGGACTTGTCCAACGAACATCTTGATTTCCAAGCCGTCCGCGGTCTGGAAGGCGTGAAGGAGGCCAAGGTTGAGGTCGCGCCTGGACTGGCAATCAATGTTGCGGTGGCCAGCGGTCTGGGCAATGCCCGCAAGGTTCTGGAGATGGTTCGTGCCGACCGCGACCGTTTCCAGGCGATTGAGATCATGGCGTGCCCAGGCGGATGCATCAATGGTGGCGGACAGCCCTATCTGCATGGTGACCGCTCCATCTTGAACCGACGCATGGAAGGTCTCTATGCGGAGGACAAGGGGAAGGCTTTGCGCATGTCTCACCTGAATCCTGACATCCGTCGGCTTTACACCGAGTACCTCAGTGAACCAGGCAGCGAGAAATCGCATCATCTGCTCCACACCGTTTACCATCAGAAATGACCTGACGAATTGCTACTAGCCCTTCGGGACTATATGGTCAGAAAATCCCCTGGATGCCTAATGCGTCTGGGGGATTTTTGTCTTTATCCCTTCAAAAGACCACAGGAAAATTGCAAAATAAAATAATTGCATTATATTATAGGCAAGTTCATTGAAAATTGGGGGCGAATTGGTTTCGACTGGCCAGGCTGACTGTCGGTCGCATGCAGAGGATGATCGTTGGCCTCTTTAATCATCGGTCAAAAAAACAACTGCGAACAACGAACTCGCACTCGCGGCTTGAACCCGCGACGTCTCTACCTTGATACCGGATAGGGGATAGAGGCGCACTGATCAGGCTGGTCCAATGACCGTGCGCACGGGTCGGCGGATGAGGATGCACAGAGCGCTGCTTCCAGGAGGGTGTAGGTACGCTACCGAACTCTTGGATTAAGATGAAATCGCGTGCTAAGCATGTAGAAGCCTTCTGAAGGTCTCTTCAGGACCGGGGTTCAAGTCCCCGCGCCTCCACCATCGCACACTAAAACTCCGTCCATCGGCTATCGGTGGGCGGAGTTTTTATTTTCCGTAACTTGCCGTTTTCCAGTAGGTTTCGCCAGAAAAGGACTCGCCCGGACACCCCCAATCCTCGGGACGAGGCTTCTCCGTCTATCGCCCCGTTATACATCGAAAGCGTCTATCTTTCTCCAAATCTTCGGGACGAGCCGCCCTGGCTAAATGCCTTGTTTTTCAGGCTGATGGAGAACGGAGAAACAGGATTCGGGTTCGACACCCGACACCCTCCCATCCGCATTGATAAAAACTCGACCAATAGTCCTGCGTTTCGGGAAAACGCAGGACTTTGGAATATCATCAAGTAGGAATTATGACGAATGATGGGGTCCGCTCAAGAATCCAAAGTCCTTCAATGCCCCTTGTTCTTGGATGCAAACTGACGGACGAAGTTTTCGTCCTTGCATCCATCCCACAACATCTTGAACTCGGCGTCGAAACATTCGTCCCCCCTTGTCAGCGCGGCCTTGATGGTGCGCTGGACGGTGGATTGTGTGAGAGTGTCCTCCTCATTGTATTTTGACATCAGCACGCCGCATAGGCGCTTGAGCGTCGGAGGCGGCAGAAGCGTCATCGCGCTTGTCCCATCGCTTGTCTTGTGCCAGTAGGCGTCGAAGGCACTCTTGAGATGCGCCCTGAGTTCCAGCTTGATGTTGGCGATGCGCGTCTTCATCTTGTCCTTCCTCGTTCCCTTCTTCTCCGGCTTCTTCGTGCTTGTGAGGCCACCACCGAAATGCCCATTGAGCAAATCGCGGTCCAGGCGGACGGCATCCCCGTCGAGAAGAAAGAACTCGGCGAAATCAAGTATGCGCCCATCAAACCACCCCGCTGGGAGAGAATGGTACTCCGACCCAACGACCAGCAGGGAGCCGCGGTCATCGGGAAGCGCAGCCTTGACCGCGCCATCGAGACGTTGGCAGAAATAGACCTTCCTGCGTGTCTTATCCAGCGGCTCACGCATCATGCCGAGGTCGAACAGACCGTTGCCGCGCGACACGCCGCCGCCGTTCCCGCATCCGAACTCGCGGGAGACAAGGGCGCGCAGACTCAGCTCATCCAGCACAAGCAGCTCAAGCCTATCTTTAGGAACATCGTATATGCCGCCAGCCGGGCAGAGCGCGCAGGCCGTCAGCCTGTCCTCGCCCTCCTCGATGGCGGCGATACCGCCGCAACCGCAGGGGCAAGGCATCGCATCGGCGTACTTTCCCGTGGGGCGGAAAAGCCCCGAAAAGGCCGCGCTACGTGGCAGATCCCCTCGCAGCAGCGGCGTTCCCGGCGGCAGGGCCAGCAAGGCCGTGAAATCGCGCATTTCAGGCCGCATTGGCAATCCCCCAAACCACAAGCAGTCCCTTGAGTAGTTCTCTAACTTTCGGGCTCTTGTCATCGATGTTGTCGCCGTCTGGCGTGATGCGAAGTGTCTGGCGGCTCGAAGTGCCATACGAGCGGTCAAGGGTCAGCGAGATTTTCACGTACTCGACCCGGCAGAGGCAAGACGGCAGCGCATCGTGGTTCAGATGGCGGTCGAGGTCGCTCCAGAGATCCCCTCCCTGGTCCGTGACTACGTGGCGGTAACCGTGGCGTCCCCGGACGGTGAAGCAGACCTCGACAACCCTTGCATCGACCATCTTGCGCTCGTGGTCGGGCAGAAGCGGAACAGCACCAACCATGAACTGGTCGAGTGAATGCGGTGGGCGCTCCAAGGCATTGTCCTCCAGGCGACATCCTTTCATTAGCTTCGCCCATATCTCACACATCTCCAGTCTCTTCGCCTTTTCCACGCCCTGCGGGAAAGTCGCTTCAAGCACGCGCGTCCCGCGATGATACACCAGCACGACCTCTATGGCGTCGTAGTTGATGGCGCAATGGTCAAACTGCCCCTCGTGGCATTCCGTCTTGATGTTGTTCCAGTCGCTCAGAAACACGAAATAGTACTCCGTGTCACCATCGCGCAAATCAAAATGCGCCTGCGCGTAACGCCCCCTGCCATCAAGTCGGTAGAGGTATGTCGCCAAGGCGTTCGCAAGCGGTGCAAGATTCGGTGAATCCGTATCGCGGATGATCTGGAACTCCTCTGGCTGAAGCCGCGTCTTCGTCCAGTGAGACTGCGAGACCGCATCGGCGTAGATGAACCTCGCGGCCTTCTCCCAGGCCGCCCTGCATTTGACATATGCCCAGACGGAGAGATCATATGGCGAACAATCCTTCCAGTCCTCGTCGGCAGGCGCGCTGCCGGCCGCTTCCAGCATCGAACGGAGGGTGGAATGGGTGCGGAGCGAGCAGTTGACACGGTGGATGTCGCTCATTGCCGCCTCCATCTGCTGCCTGATGCCCTCATCGAGCCCGCTATACTGCTGGAAAAGGGCTTCAGTGCGTTTCCGCTGGGACAGACCAGTCGTCTTGACTGGTTCGATGCCGAAATGCTCAAACAAAAGTGAAACTGCCCTGTCGGAGAAACGATACAGGGTCTTGCGGGGTGAAAAGGCGTCGCTCATGGCTAAACTCCTTGGTTCGGGTTGTGGTTCAAAAGAATCCGGGCTGATCCCGGTTGTCGGTGAAGAAAACTCGTGTAAACTGTAAACTTTTCAATTGACAACATAGGCAAAAAGAAAGCCACCTCCTTGTTGGTATTCGGCATTGTGTTCAGAACAGAGTCAGCTGGCGGTCGTCATCCTTCTCCAGCTTCAGAAGATTTAGGTCTGCAAGACGATACTGCATGGCTATCGGCGAAACGCCGAAGGCGGGCGCGAACTCATATGCCCTATCGCAGGGAATGGCGTGCCAAGACTGGACATTCGCATAGAACCCAAGCTTTCTGTTCGGGTCGAAGAACTTATCTCGCAATTCCTCATGCACGTCAAGCACTTCATCTCCGTATCGACGTTGCCATTCTTCTCGAACCACTTTCTCTGGCATCAACAGATAACTGGCGAACTTGTCAGCCTGACGCTCAATCTCGTCCTTGCGGGACTTGTGGTGGGAACGGTATAACACGAGCGGCTCCCCGTTGTCACCAAAAAGCGACTCCCCCCGATGCGCGGCCAGCCAGGCTGGCGCATGGAGCACCCAGTGCCCGGTTTCGTGTGCGAGTGAGAAGTTGTAGATGCCCTGCTTGCGTTTGTTCTTCTCTGGATTGATGCTCTCATCAAGCGCGATGATTTTTTCCCTATCGTCCAGGATGAGTGCGCCAAGTGTGCCTTGCCCGTACTCCCCTTCCAAGTCGCGAGTCTCGACGCGAATGTTGTCCAATAGGTCAAGAATATCCTCAAGCTGCAACGGGTAAGCGGGCAGAGTGTTGTACTTCTTAATATAACGGAAAATGTAGTCCCAGGCCTTTTGCTCGATTAACGCATCTGGCATTCGGCGGACATCGTCGTATTGCCGTCTCATTGGACTGTTCCCTCCTTCTTCTCGCCTTTGTCCTCCTTGTCGCTCCCGTCCTTGTCAATGTCAATGGCATCAATGATTCTTTCCGCTATTTCCAGTTGTTTCGGGGGCAATGTAGCCACGCGCCGCAGGAAGGCGGCCATCTGGGCGGGGGCCTCGTGCCCCGCCAATGTCTTCTCAAGATTCGGGTCAATCCTCTCGGCGTGGGCGAAAATCTCGTCTGCGGACACGTCGAAGACCTCCGCAAGTTTACGAATGGTCTCGTCGGAGGCCGGCTGTTCTCCCCTTTCTATTTTATTAAGGTACGTGGGGCTGATGCCGATTTTATTCGCCACCCCCCGCATCGAGAACGTGGGGTCCGTCTGCTTACGCGCATCGCGCAGGCCTATGAGATATTCGCCGAATTCCTTGCTTCCGCCTTTCATGGTTGCTCCTATGGCTGCGGCCAGAAGCCGCGACAGTCCATCTTTTCGTTATGTAACCAAATATATTGACATTTTCCAGATTTTCAAGCCAGTCGGCGAAAAAAAACATAAACCATGTGCGGTTTTTCGCGAATTCGGGAAAGAAGTATAAGGCGACAGGTTGACATCCCCTGCGCCGAAGGAGCCCGAGAATGCGACAACATCGGAATATACCAGAGGAAGTTCTTGAGGCGGCGAGGATTGTTGCCGACTGCCTGCGAAGAAAGCGGGACTTGAGACTGGATTACCGCGACGAGCGGAGCTTAATTAAGCCCACGGTCAAGGAGGCCGGGCAAAATGACAATCAAGACACTTTCACAAAGGACGCCGCCACCCAATGTGCTGGAGGCGGTGAGAATCGCGGCGGCTTCACTGGAGCGCCGCAGAGCCAGGGAGGCGGCCAAGAGCCGCAAGGCAGGCGCGAGCCAGCCCAAGGAACGGATGACGGAGGCTGGCGATGACAAACGACCCTAATCTTCTCCTGAAGCGCATCACCGCGCTCAACTCGATGACGGTCGAGGAGCTGCGGGAACGCTACGATGACCTCTACGGGCGGACAACCGACCTGTTCAACGCACCCGCCCTGCGGAGGCTTCTTGCCTACCGCATCCAGGAAATCTACTACGGAGGGCTGGCCGACGATGAGAAGGCCGTGCTCGCCGGCATCGCCGCGCAGGACGCGCGGGCCTGCCTCAAGCCGAAGGACGCCCGCACCGACCCCATCCCCGGCACCCGCTTCAGCCGTCTCTGGCACGGCAAGGTCTATGACGTCAGCGTGACGGAGGACGGGATGTACCGCTACGACGGGAGGCCCTACAAGTCGCTGTCGGCGGTGGCCGAGGCCATCACCGGCTCTAAATGGAACGGACGAAGGTTCTTCGGAGTGAAATAGGAGGCGCATATGGAAGGCAAGAAGAGATGCGCCATCTACACGCGCAAGTCAGTCGAGGAAGGCCTCGACATGAACTACAACACCCTTGAGGCGCAGCGGGATGCCTGCCTGAGTTATGTGGCCAGCCAGAAGGCGAACGGATGGGTATGCGTCCCGGAGAAGTACGATGATGGCGGATATTCGGGCGGCACCCTTGATCGCCCCGCGCTGAAGCGGCTTCTCGCCGACTGCGAGGCGGGCCTCGTGGACATCGTCGTCATCTACAAGATAGACCGCCTGACGCGCTCCATCGGCGATTTCGCGGAACTTTCGAAGATGTTCGACAAGTGGAACGTCTCCTTCGTCAGCGTGACGCAGGACATAAACACCTCGACCAGCGCCGGGCGGATGATGCTCAACATCCTGCTGACGTTCGCGCAATACGAGCGCGAAATCATCGGCGAGCGCATCCGCGACAAGTTCGCGGCCTCGCGGCGCAAGGGGATATGGATGGGAGGCTCCGTCCCGTTCGGATACCGCGTGGAGAACCGCAAGTTGCTTCCCGATGACACGGAGGCCCCGATTGTCCGCGAAATCTACAGCCGCTTCATCGAGGCGAGGAGCTGCCGCGCCGTGGCGACCTGGCTCAACGAAAGCGTCCACGCACATCCAAGGTCAGGGCTTCGCTGGAACACCTCCCACGTCAACCGCATCCTCCGCAACCACACCTACAGCGGAAACGTCCTCTACAAGGAGAAGGTTTACAAGGGGGAGCACGAGCCGCTGGTAGAGATGGGGACCTGGGAGCTGGTGCAGGAGATTCTCCAGGCGAACTCGCCCGTCGAGCGCAAGCACGGGCGGCCCCGGAAGAGAAACGCGCCCTTGCAGGGAATCATCCGCTGCGGGCACTGCGGCGGAGCGATGAGCCCCGCGTTCACGAGAAAGCGCGGTCGCGAGTACTGCTACTACGTATGCGAGACGGACACCAAGCGGGACGTCCCCCGCTGCCCCGTGCGCCGACTGCCAGCCGGGGACATAGAGGCGGCGGTCGCGGAACAGCTCGGCATCCTGTTCCGCACCCCGACGTTCGCGACGCTTGTGGCGAAGAACCTCGGAACCGACACGGTGGAGGTCATATCGGCGCTCAATGACATCCACGACTTCTGGAACGACTTGTTCCCCGCCGAGCGCGAACGCCTGGTCGCGCTGCTGGTGCGCAGCGTCACCGTCCGGGAGGACGGTCTGCAGATCTTGGTCAAGACAGGCGGAATGAAAGGAATACTGAGGGATTTGGAAGATGTGGAAAATTGAAGAGAACGGAAGCGGGGACGTGCTTGTGACCGTCCCAATGGCGCTCCGCACCCTCGCGGGGCGGCGGCGCA
>JAFRLP010000619.1 GCA_017431185.1 Victivallales bacterium
CACCAGGCCGTCCAGCAGCCGTCGTCCCCCGTCATCGGGCACCAGGTGGGCCAGCCTCTCCTTCAATTCCTCCAGTCCAAGGCGTGTGATGGCGCTGACCGCGATTTCGCCTGGCTGAACAGGGGGAGGGGAGGGGAGCAGGTCGCATTTGTTGAGCGCGACCAGATACGGTATGCCCTTCTGCGTCATCAGTGTGAGCAATTCACGGTCGCAGTCACTGTATCCCGTGGTGGCGTCCACCACCAGCGCCGCCAGGTCAATGCGGTTGAGTGCCTGACGGGTGCGCCGCACCCGCAGGGCGCCCAGTTCGCCGACGTCGTCCAGGCCAGGTGTGTCCAGAATCACCACGGGACCGAGCGGGAGCAACTCCATTGATTTGCCCACGGGGTCGGTCGTCGTGCCCTGGATGGGGGAGACGATGGAGACCTCCTGGTTGGCGATGGCGTTGACCAGGCTGGATTTCCCAGCGTTGCGGCGGCCAAAGAAACCGATGTGGAGACGGTTGGCGGAGGGTGTTTCGTTGAGGCTCATACAGCGGGTGGTCTGTCACAGGGTGGAGAGTGCCTTGTCCAGCCGCTGGATGGCGTCCGCCGCATCCGCCTCCGTCAGTGTCAGGGCGGGCATCAGGCGCAGAACCGTCTCGCCGGCGGTCAGAACCAGGAAATTCTGCTGACGGCAGGCTGCGAACAGCGGTTTGACGTACTCCCCGACATCCACGCCCAGCATCAGCCCCTTGCCGCGAATCTCACGGATGATGGAGGGGTATTTGGCCTGGAGTTCGCGGATGCGGCTGGTCAGCCACTCTCCCATCTTCGTGGCGTTTTCCAGCACATTGTCGCGGTCGAAGGTCTCGAAGACGGCAAGACCGGCGGCGCAGGCCAATGGCGTGCCGCCGAAGGTGCTGGCGTGCATTCCTGGCTGAAGGACGTCGGAATGCTTCTGCTGCACCTCGAAGGCGGCCAGGGGGAGGCCATTGCCCAGGGCCTTGGCCATCGACATGGAGTCGGGTTCGATGCCGTAATGCTGGTAGGCGAAAGCCTTGCCAGTCCGTCCCATCCCGCACTGCACCTCGTCCAGAAGCAGGAGCAACTTGTGTTCATCGCAGAATTGGCGCACGCCCTGGATGAAATCAGGGGTGCCGGGGATGATTCCGCCTTCGCCTTGCACGGGTTCGAGCATGACAGCCACCGTCAGGTCGGTCAATTGCGCTTTGACGGATTCCAGGTCGTTGAAGGTCGCGAAGCGGAAGCCCTGGACGTCGGGCGCGAAGCCGACGCGGTACTTGGCGCGTCCCGTGGCGGCCAACGTGGCGAGGGTGCGTCCGTGGAAGGAGTTGTCCATGCAGATGATTTCGTGGCGTCCGCCATGGGCGCTGCCCCATTTGCGGGCGAATTTGATTTGTCCCTCATTGGCCTCGGCGCCGCTGTTGCAGAAGAACACCTTGCCGCCGAAACTGTGGGTGGCGATTGCGGCAGCCAGTAGTGGCTGGTTCTCGTTGTAGAACAGGTTGGAGACATGGACAAGTTTGCCCGCCTGCTCGCGGATGGCGGCGGTCACGCGCGGATGGCAGTGCCCCAGATTGCAGACCGCAATGCCCATGGTGAAGTCCAGGTATTCGTTGCCTTCGGCGTCCCAGACGCGAGACCCCTCCCCGCGAACCAGCATCAGGTCGCGGTTGTAGGTGTGCATCACATATTTCTCCTGG
>JAFRLP010000620.1 GCA_017431185.1 Victivallales bacterium
CGTTGCTTGCGCCGATGATAGGCGGCTGCGAATACACCTGGGGAGATTTCCCCACCGAAGGCATTCTGCGCAATGGCTTCGGCGGAGGCTATGAGGCCGAGGAGGCCAAGGCGAATCTTCGGAATCTCCGTGCCGCAGCGCCCAACCTGAAACAGGGGTTTTACACCTGGCTCTGGTCGGCAGGAGCCAATTCCAAGGTGTATCACGACCATCCTGACTGGTTTGTCACCAAAACCCGCGAAGGCGCGGTGGCCAACTATTTTCCTGGCCCGGAGGTCACTCTCAACTATTTCCGCAGTTACCTAGACCCCGCATCATTGCAGGAGGCGGTCAACGCCATCTGCCGCTCCTGCAAAGCCTTCGATTTGGATATCTGGTACCTGGATGGCGGGGGGACAAACACGGTGGCCATCGATTGGGAGAAATGCGCCATAGACTCTCCGCTGAATGCCATTGCCCTGCATCAGACCATCCGGGAGACCATCCAGCGCGACAATCCAGACCGGGCGGTGTTCTTCAACACGCCGTACAATCCACAGGGCGACTTCGGCTATCTGGAGTCCTTCTCGGACATCATCACCGCCTGGCGCAGCGGCGCCGCATGGATGTACAAGTTCAAGCTCTTCCAGCACCGCAACCCGCTCCACTACCCCATCTACATCTATTGGCTGGGCACGGTCAGCGGTCCGCTGGAGGAGTACATGGTAGGCACTGGTCTGCTCGCCTCTAATCACTCCCATGGCGACAGGCTTCGGGATGTCGGCTACATCTCCGCGCGCCATGAAGTCCGTCAGCTCCGCTTGATGGATGCGCATGTTGCCCCTGATTGGCGGTTCGACCCGAACTGCACCGTTGAGGCGCTGCCCTTGGAGCAGGGCGGCACGGGACTGATTTTCCTGAAACACCATGGGGACAAACCGCTTCCCACCGCGGTTTCCTTCGACACTGCGCCTTATGCCATCCCCGCCGGACGCCCTGTCCATCAATGGCTTCTGACTGTGAAGAACGCCAGAAAATACGCCTGCCAATTCGGAGAGCCTGACCTGCGCAAGGGCTACGCCCAGTCAGACTGGCTGGCTGACCGTGTGCTGGCGCCGAAATATCTGGGCACCGTTGCGATGAACGAACCACGATTCTCCCGCGAATTGGAACTGCCTCCTGAGCAGGCGGTGCTGTACGAATTCTCATCCGTCCCCGCCATTATCTGGAGTTATCGCGGTCATCCCGCCTACCATCGCCTGGCGGGAACGCCTGCCGTGCGCATCACGGGGGACTACGAGGCCATGGCTGTCGATGCGGAGGAGCCGAATACGGAAATCGCCATCATCGTGCCGCCAGGACAACTCCCGGACGCCATCACCGTCAATGGACAGCCCGCGCAATGGCGGCTGTTCCGGGAAAACGGCGCCATCCTGGCCATCGTGAAACTGGAGAAGGCGGGACACAATGCCCTGGCCAGCCGTTTCCGCCCCACGCCCCCCTTGGCGGGAACCTGCCAACTCCAGGCAAAGGTGGAGAACGGTGTACTCAAGGCCACCGTCACCATGCCGTCTGGCTGGACAGGCAGAACCCTGCTCTTGTCCGTGTCTGATGGCGACTCCACCGTCTGGAGCCGAGAACAGCCTGTCACCGGGACGGAACTTGCCTATGCACTGGATTTGCCGCACATTGTCCGGGACGGACGATACACTTTGTCCGCGGGCTTGCCATGGGGGGAAGTCGCGGGCGTGGAGTTTGAGGTCAAAGGGGTGGCGCGTCCCACCAAACTGGAGGCGGTCATGCCACCCCGCAAAACCGCGGCGAATGAATCCACTTGCGAAGTCCAGGCGGGGGGAATGTCCATCCGCCGCACCTTCACCGCTCTCACCGAAGGCTGCGGGACGGCGGAGGTGAAACCCCGGGAACTGTCGCTGGAACTCTCCTCCAACCTGATGTACGAGACCTATTTCAACCAACTTGCCTGCGGCATGGAACTCACTGGAGTGAAACGCTATGTCAAGGTGGCTCTGGACAGCAATTTCTGGTTCTTCAATCAAACCACTTCCTGTCAGGTTGGACGCCACTCCCCGCGCTACGACAATCCTACCCATTATCTGGGGTTATACCTGGATTTCGGAACCGCTCAGGGCTACACCACACGCGTTGCGGGCGGTTACGGCAAATACGACATCAAAAACCAGAGCGTCTTTCCCCCATGGGGCGCAAAACGGCTTCCCTCCCGCAAGTGGATGCTCTGCAATCATACCAAGGCGATGGAGCGCGAACGCACAGAAATTTGGCTGGACATGCAACGGATGGGAGCGCCTCAGGACTGGAACGGCTCGCTCATCGCCTCCCTTGCCATGACGGTTGTCAGCCCTGACCGCAAAATCTCGCTGCGGATTCTGGAGACGTCCGATGAACTGCCTGGCGATGAGACCGCCGCCACGCCTTTGGCTCTCGATGTCTCAGAGCCTCGCCAGATTTTCTCCGTCAAGCAGTTGTCTGCACCGCCCGATAACTCCGCCTGGGAGGCCGCCCCTGTGCTGGGCGAGATGCGTGACGTCGGCAACCGCGCCCTCAAAGACCCGATGCCCATTCAGGTCAAGGCACTGCGGGACGCCACCACCCTCTTCGTCCGTTACGACGCCACCGAACCGCCTGGCAAGATTTTCGATTGCCTGAGGGGACGGGACGGATTGCCCTATTTCAGCGATGGCGTAGAGTTGCTGCTCGGTTTGGCTGACCAGCGTGACATGCAACTGCATATCGTGGTCGATATGGAAGGGCACGATTTCGTTCACACCACGGCGCTCACTTCAGAGGCCAAGAAGAGGACTGCACGACTCCGCGATTTCCCCTATCGCAAGAAATTGCTTGTGGACAATCCTGAAAAATGGACGATTATCCTGGAAATCCCCTTGAACGCCCTGGGAGTCACCGAACCTGCCACTCTCCCGTTCAACGCCATGGCCAATCGCGTGGTGAACGGCAAAATGGTCAATCTTTCACTGGCGCCAGTGTTCTTCTCCAAAGACCATTTCCAGCTTCGCCTGTGAAGCGCTGAACGGAACATATATGAAAACGGCCGCCACAAGAAAATGGACTGCCCAATGGATCGGCTATCCAGGCGTCAATCTCGCTTTGCCGACAATGGTTGCGCTTCCTGCACCGCTCTTCAGAAAGGATTTTGAACTGAAGGAGGCGCTCGCGGACGCCGTTCTGTACGCCTGCGGGCTGGGCTATTTTGTCTGCTATATCGATGGGCACAGGCTCACGGCCAATGTCCTCCAGCCTGCGCCGACGCAATACGACATCCGCTGGCGCTATCGAAAGTTCCAGCTTGGGGAAATCAAGGCGGGACCTCATACTCTCTGCATTCTTGTCGGAAACGGCAACTATCATCATGTCGCCGATGACGACTGGAATTTCCGCCATGCAATCTGGCAGGACTATCCCAAAATGATTTGCGAGCTGATGGACTGCGAAGACGGTGAAATCATCGTCAAAAGTGACACAAGCTGGTGCGTCTGCCCAAGCGCAATCACATACAATACGCTTCGCGGTGGCGAAATCCACGACGCCCGCAGGGAATTGCCATTGACAGGCGATCCGCCTAAGGCAACGCACCGGAAACAGCACTTCTTCCAAATGCATCCGTTGAATATTCGTATCGGATCCGTTAAAGCTCGCAGCCTGGATTCCAGATGTTTGGAACGAATTACATCAATCTGCTCGCAATGATTTGCCTTGCGAATTATCCCAGCAGGAAATTGATGATGGATCGTATTTGGATTCGCTTCCCGTTCTGTTCGTGCATGGATTCCTCCGATAGATTGATGAGAAGCAAGTCGTCGCATGAGAGTTGGGCAGACGCTTTGAGCAGCGCACCGATCTCGCGTTGCCTTGTCTTCTCGTTGGAAATGTCATACGAGACTTGAATCAGACGAATCACACGCTGTCTTCTCACGAGGACGAAATCCACCTCGCAGCCGTTCTTCCAGTAATAGAGTTCATAATCGCCATGTTCATGTTCTGAGTAAAGTTTTAGGAAGACGATATTCTCCATGCGCCATCCTGAATTGTCGCCGTTTTCGTTGACTCCCGTGAAAGCCGTCACCATCCCCAAATCAGTCGCGTATGCCTTTTCAGATTGCCTGCGTCTAAGAGGCTTGAAGGAAAAACGGGGAAGAAGCCTGAACAAGCAGGCTCTCTCAAGATAGCTGGCGTAATTCTGAAGGGTGTGTATTCCCTTGACAGACAACGCCTTGGCAATCTCCATATAATTGACATCACGGCAGAAGTTGTCCATCATTATCGCCGACAGGCGCGCCAGAACTTTGGGATATCTTACATTATAGCGCTTTGTCACATCCTTGAAGAGTATTGCGTTGTAAAGGGTCTTGATGTAACTTCTGCTGTCGGAGAACAAGCGGGATTCAGGAAGGCCGCCATTGAGTGAGTAGTCCAGATAAGCCTCCTTGCATTTCGCAAGTGCCTTGGTGGAGGCACAGTCCAGCGGAATGCTGGAAAATGAGAGGAATTCCCTGAATGACAATGGAAGCAGCGCAATCTCCTTGTATCGTCCCGTAAGATGTGTGCCGAGTTCGTCTGAAAGCAGGTTTGAATTCGAACCTGTGAGGATTACGTGAAAACCGCGCCGAATGAGTCGGTTCACAAACAGCTCCCATCCGTCAATGTTCTGAATCTCATCCATGAAGATATACGAGAATTCTCCGTAAACGACGTATGCCGCCTCAAGAACGTCATTGAGACTTCCAGCACTCAGATTGGCGAGGGATTCATCGTCAAAGTTGATGTAGGCATAATTTTGCCCTGAATCATGCAGTACCTGGTGGCAAAGCACGGTCTTCCCTGAACGACGCATTCCCGTGACAACCTGCGCGAGCGGACTGCCAAGGTCAACGTCGTCGTGACGATCCCTTCTGCAAAATGTATCAAACGGCAGAGCGTCTCTCTCCTCTTTCTGGTCAGTCAGTATTCTTATGAAATCCATATCGGGCCTCCTGTTCACAGAATACTATACCACTTTTGCAGTGTATTGCAAATATTTTAATATATTTTTGCAGTGTATTGCAGAAAAGTTTTCCAGCTGTACGGTTGCGGGGTGCAACCGTACAGCTGGAATTCTAACGGTCACACCCGTTAGTTATGTTACAAAGAGAAAATCTTTTTTGGGAAATGCAAAGGGAAAAACTCCTGGTTGATGGTTTACAGCCACAGGCTTCAAAACTATTCGAAGACCATTTGTAACTATTCAGCACCCCCACCTGTTTTGCCTTGTCCAGAACCAGATTTGCCTTCCGAATTTGGCATGCTAGGCGTGAGACCCCAACTTGGCCGCGAGGCCTCGCGGATTGAAGTACCCTAAAGTTCTGAATAGGATACGATTCTTACTATAATCCTTGGAAAGGCGATTACAAGTCTATCTTTTGAAATCGACCAGGAATGACCAGCCTTTTTTCCTCTCTTGAGAGGTGGTTCTTGGGGTCGGTGTAGATTCCACCACAAGAAAATGTGAGTTTTCCCATTATTTCTAATCGAAATAGCCATTAGACTGGATTCAAGCACGAAAAAACAGAAAATTGCTTGAATCCAGTTTGTTTTTTGCTTTATAACGATTATATTTCTAATCGTTATTCAATTTCACACGCAAA
>JAFRLP010000621.1 GCA_017431185.1 Victivallales bacterium
TCAGGGTTGGCTTGCCAGAATCGCGGCGCCGACGGCTCCGGCGTAGCTGCGGTAGGGGGAGACCGTCACTGGAAGCCCCAGCGACTTCTCCAGCAGTTTGGGGACGGACTCGCCCTCGGAGGGGCCGCCGCAAAGCACCAGGCGCGTGACCCCAGGGTGGCGGACAAATTTTTCACGGAAGCGGTCGATGATCTTCAGCAGCATGGCACGGGACTCGGTGCCCGCCGTCAAGGCGTCAGCGTTGAACTGCCGATAGTTGTCGGAGGAGTCTCCATAGTGCGCCAGCACGAAGGAGGCGAGTTCGCGCCCGATTTCGGCGACGGAGAACATGCCGCCCCAGCATCCGCCAGAGGCGGACTGGTAGCAGTCGCAAAGGTCGTAGTCAGGGATGTCGCGGCGGTTTCGTGCGGCGTAGAAGCCCACCCAGCTGGTTCCGCAGCTCAACAGCAGCGCGCCCGGCGCGTCAATGTGTGCGGAGCGTGCGGCGGCGGGGTGGTCGAAACTTCCGCCCACCACCTTGGTTGCGGGGGTCAGTTGACCGCCGCAGAGTTCTGGCCGCAGGGTGCCTATGAGTTCGCCGGGATTGACCAGCCGGGGCAGTTGCCCCTCGTCCAGTCCGTAATGGTCGAGATAGGGCGCGTAGCGGCGTGCCTCCTGGTCAACCAGGTAGAACGGCGTGGCGTTGGAGTAGTCCAGGGCGTGTATGCCGCACAGCCGCCAGGTCAGCCAGCAGTTGTTCATCGACACGGTGGAGGCGCGCAGGGTCTCTGGGGAGGTGCGCCGAAAATGCTCCAGGTGCATCAGGGGAAAGGTCGGAATGGCGGGCCACCCGCAGGTCGCGCGGACCGCCCACTCTGCGGGCGGACGCCAGTCGGTCAGCCGCTTGTCCAGCCAGCTGATGATGGGTGTGCGGGGGTTGCCATCCCCATCGCAAAGCAGTGTGTTGCCTGAGGCGGCGGCGAAGGCCATTCCGCCGACCGCCCCGTCCGACGCCTCGGCCAAATGGCGCAGAATGCGGTACACCTGCTCCTCGTAGCGCAGGGGGTCGATTTCGACGTGAGACGGTTTCGGATAATCCAGGGCCACCTTCTCATTGACGGTGCGGCGTATGCCAGTTGCGGCATCCCAGCAGACCCCTTTGATGGCGCTGGTGCCCAAGTCAAGACCGATGAAACTCATTTCCCCTCCTGTTCCAAGGCGGAAAGCGTGGAGTCCATCGCCTGGGCGATGGCCTGCAACTGGCGTTCCGACGCGATGAGGGGTGGCTTGGTCAGGACAGCGGGCGGGCAATCCGCCGTGTAGGTCTGGCAACTGACGTCGATGCTGAAGTCGTGCCCCAGGCGCTGGCAGAAGGCGGTGGCGTGCGCCGCGTCCGCAAAGCAGAGGCATCCCAGCAGGCCGTCCCCCTCGGTTTTGGTGATGGTGGCGGGATGTTTCTGCGCCAGGGTGGCCAGAATCCCCTGCCATTGCCGTCCCCTCTCCTTTGTGTTTGCCGCGTTGTGCTCGGCGAAGCGGATGGTGACCAGGTATGCGAGGCTGGCCAGTTCCTCCTGTCCATTCGTGACCAATGCCCCGAACTGGTCGAGGTTGTCCATCGCGGCGCTGGCCAGGATTCGGGAGGCGGGGTACATTCCGCCGGGGAAGCCCTTGCCCACGGAGACGAAATCGGGATGGCAGCCGTACTCCCGGAAAAGGAAGAGGTCGGGAGACCACATGCAACTCTGGATTTCATCCACAAAGACCGGGATGTCGTGTTCCCGGCAGAGACGATGGCATGCGGAGACGTAGCCGTTGTCCAGCCGAATGCCGCCGTAGTTCATCAGCACGAGTTCGTGGATGAAGCCCGCCACCTTGGTGGAGCCGGTGTCATGGCGGGCGACCGCCTCCGCAAAGGCCGCAGGGTCATTGATGGGCACCGGCACGACTTTCAGCAGGCCGTGCTTCTCCATCATGCCGTACAGTTCCGGCCACATGCCTCGGGTCAGTTGGGTCAGCACGGTGGTGCCGTGGTAGTTGGCCTGGCGTCCGCCCTTGAAATCGGCCATCACCAGGAACACGGGAGTGCGCCCCGCATAGCGCGGAGCGGGGAAATGGGTGTGCAGGCGGTAGAAACGCGCCAGCATCATCTTGAAGGCGGCCTCGCAGGCGAGGCTGCCCGTCTCCAGATTGATGACCCGATTGAGCACGCCAGGCTCGTTGGAGGCCAGGACGTCCGCCAGGCCTGACTCGTCTCCCCGTTGCAGTCCATTGGCGATGCGGATGAGTTCGCGCTCCAGCAGTCTGGTGATGTGCCCCCGCGTGTTGTTGTGGGTGATGTTGGTGACGCCGATTCGGCTGGCGTTGCGCAACAGGGCATAGCCTGGGAAATTGTGCCCCAGGCTGGCCTGGTAATGTTCGCTTTTGCCGATGAAGGCCAGCCGTCCGTCCTCTCCCATGCGATAGGGCCCCAGGGTCGCCAGCGGCGCCGATGAACGGTGGAGGGCATGGTCGAAGGCGGCGGTGCCCGCTCCAGCCGAACTGCCCTCGAAAGGCGGGACCAGCGGCTTTCCCATCTGCCCTGCCAGGTCATCCAGGCGAGCCGCCAGTTCAGGCGGGAAGAAATCCACGGGTTCATCGGCTATCTGGCGAAGCGCGGAAGCCTCCCCCAGCCCCAGTGCCTCTCCGGCGGCGCAGACAGCCGCGATGTATTCCGCCCCCACCAAGTCCGTGAGGGAAAGACGCAGGTTCTCAATCATTTGCTTCTCCTTTTCTTTTGAGCGAATCAATCAATAAAATAAATATATCGCTCAAAACGGAGTTGTCAAATCCCCAGCAAGAAGATTTTCCGCCCCTATTCGGGATTGTCGCCGCAGAGACCGCATTTGTTCAGGGTCGGGCAGCAGGCACAGGGACGGGCCGGCGCGGCATGGTCAAGTCTCAAGGCATAGCCTCGGATTTGTCCGCGCTCCAGTTGGTCGTCCACGATGTAGTTGGCGATGTAGAGCGCCCCGTCCGGAAACTGAATCCATCCAGAGTACCCCGTGTCGGCCTTAGGCGCGGAGTCGTAGTCGATTGGGATGATGCGGACTCTGGCCTGGTTGCGCGTCGAGGCCAGCACGGCTCGGCGGTCAGTGACGGCTGCGAAGAAATTCTGGGCGCCATTGCCCATTCCTCCGGCGCCGCCTTGGCAGAAGCGGAAGGTGATGAACACCCTACCGTCCTGAAGCAGACCGGCGACAGGGCGGTGACAGCCGGGAAGCGGGAAGGGAGTGACGGGTCCCCAGGTCTCTCCGTTGTCATGGGAAATTGTCTTCTGGCAGTCGTAGCCCAACTGGGAATTTTCCCGAAGGAACGCGGCAATCGTCCCCCCGCCCAGCGGAAGCATCGAGACCTCGCACAGTTTCAGTGCGGGGTCACTGGCCACCAGGACAGGCGCACTCCAGTTTTTCCCCTGGTCGTCCGAGTAGCAGAGATATTCGGACCACCTTCCGTCCAGCGGCTGCTGGGCGGCGAAAAGCCAGCGTCCGGTTTCCAGTTCACACAGTTTGTCGGGGACGATTCCGCGCAGGGGAATTTCCACGGGGGCCGCCCAGGTTTTGCCGTTGTCGCCGGAAAGCCAAAGAACGTTCACGGCCTGCTCGGAGAACTGTTCGCCAGCGGCAGGGATTCGGTCGCAGACAATCGCCAGGCGTCCGTCCCGCAGGCGTGAGATGCGCGGGCAGTTGTAGTAGTACGGCAGCCCGTCCGTGGCCTCGGTGAGGGGAGCCTTCGGTGACCAGGTGCGTCCGCGGTCTTCCGAACGGCATAGCATGAGCCGGGTATGGCTGCGGTTGCAGTGGTGCGTGCATTCGTTGAAGACGCAGAGCAGCGCCCCGTCACTGGCCAAGGTCAGGTCTGGCCAGGCATGGTACCAGCGTTCATCCCTGCTGATGGTATATTTTTCGAGCTGCATCGTTCTGCAATTGCCTCTCATTCGAGTTCAAATCTTCCGTACACCTTCACATTGTCCGTGCCGCCTCCCGAACTCCAGAGGGAGTGTTCGGGCTGGAACTGTCGGTCATCGGGATTGCTCTTGCTGTAGTGGTTGCGGCAGAAGTTGGCGAGCAGCCAGCGTCGGCCATCCACCTGGTTGACACGGATCACCTTGAGCGGAATGGCGATTTCCATTGTCCATTCGGGCGCGCAGGCGGAAGTGGCGAATTCGACGGGCGGATTCCAGGGGCACGCCTTGGCAAAGTCGAATTTGGCGATGTCGCTGGTCCAACGTGCATCAAAGAGTTTGTTCTCTGGCGCAATGATAAACTGGTCCCGGTCGCCATTGGGGGCGGCGAAGAGCAGTTCTACGCTTTCCCCCTTCCAGAGGAAGGCGTCACGTCCCCATTCCTGATTGACAAACTTGATTTCCCGTTTCGGGTCAATGGGATGGGCCACGGCAGCGACGTACAAATTCTGACCATCCTGTTTCAGCAGCAACTCTGTTCTTGCCTGGACCTGCTCGTGGCCAAGCAGACCACCAAACCCGTCAATGCGCACGGCATCCTGCCATTCCTGAGGATTGACCTGACCGTCAATGACGGGCGCGGGCGTTCTGGGCAGCGTGAAGGAGGGGATGGTTATCTTCTTGGCTGCAAGGCTGCGGAATACCCTGCTGTTGTGCTCGACGCGGGCATACGCCTCCAATAACTTTCCCACCCGCCACTCGTATGGCTGCTGGCCGCGAGTTTTGTCCGCCACACGGCGCAGCAACGCCATCATGCGGTCAACGAAATCAGGCGGATAGGTGTGTGTCCAGGAGGTCTCGTGGCTTTTGACCTGCTCGCCGGCCACAGTCCAGACCGAGTGGAGCCAGGCCTCCTCCATGGCGGTGTGGAACTCACGGATTTCCGGCTCGGCGGGCCCGAAGAAATCGCGGAAATAGCGCTCCAGTTCACCGTCAACGTCGGTGGAGATGTTCCACATCAGTTTTCCCGCGATGTAGAGCGTGGGGAGGTCCAGGGGCCAGTCCGCCCATGAGCGGACATCCTTGCCCTGATAGTCATAGCAAGGCAATTCCAAGGCTCGTCCGCGGACATAGGCGCAGTCCAGCATATAGAGTTCCTGCAACTGGCGGGCATAGACTGCGGGTGTGCCGTAGGTGCCGTACTTGATGCGGTTGACGTCCCAGTATTCCCAGGCATAGAGGACAGCGCCCGTCTTCGCCCAGGCCTGGATTTGGCTCTGCCATCCCTCCTTGCAGCGATTGCTTCCCTGGGGAGATGGATTGAGGCAGAGGGTCACAGCCACATTCGGCTCAATCGGAAAATCCGGCGGCAGGCGATAATCCGAATATGCGCAGCATTTGACATATTTGCCAGGGCACTCCTTGGCGACCAGTCTGGCGACGGCGTTCACATACGCCCAGACCGCATTGGAGTGAATGCCGTCAGGTCCCTTTTCCGGCGTCGCGGTCCTGGCGCAGTTTTCGCAGCGGCAGAAATAAAGCGTGTTGCTGTCCCCAGGCATTGCAGGACGGAACTTGGCACTGGGATGCGCCTGGAAGAACTCGATGATGTCCCTGGCGGAGAGTTCGATGGTCTTCGGATTGGTCAGGCACAGATGGATGCCCTCCAAACCGTTCACCTTGCGCTCGCCGTTGGACTGGAGAGCAAACAGTTCTGGTTGGTCAGCGTGCTTTTGGGGCCAGTCCTGAAAACTGTGCATCCCGATTGGGGATGGGTCGGCTCCTCCAGAACGGATGCGACGATGCCAACGGTAAATCACGTCATTCGGCAAATCCTTGTCCAAAGAGTGTTCGAAAAAGTGGGTGCGGCAGGAATAGGTGGGTTTGCCGCAATCATACAGTCTGGGCCGAATGGCCAGGTCACGGACTGGCGGCGCCAGCGTTCCATTTTCGCCTGGCCAGAACCAGCGCGCGCCAAAGTGGCGTTCCAGGAACTCGTACGCCGCGAACAGCGTCCCCAAAGGCATGACCGCCCGTGAAAGGATGCCCTTGCGGCGCGCATGCGGCTGGTCTCCGCCGGAGATGATGACATCCTCCCCAACGCGGATGTTGCACCAGGCGTCCGGCGAGAACATGGCAGGATGGCAGTCATACCGTCGGCTCAGGCTCGTGTCGCCCACCCAGATGGCGGGGCCAGGGCGCTTTGCTCCACGCAGAATGGGCGGGCGCGTCCCTGTCGCCAAAAAGGCGTGCTCCTGGATTTCCTCCGCCGCAAACAGCGCCACGTCGTTTGGGGATTCTGCGACAACGATACTGAACAGCGGTCGGCCATCCTTGACCAGGGGAAGCGGTTCCCTGTCGTGCAATTGCGCGACGCCGATGCTTTCGCCGGGGATTTCCCTCATGCCCTCGCCACCGCCCTCCTCGGCGCGGATTTCATCAAGAAGCCACACGGTGGGGGGAGTTGTGCCAGTACAGTAGATTCCAGCCTGGACATTGACATTGTCAATGCCCTCGACATTCGGGATAAGGCAGGATATCTCGGCATCGTGCCATACGCCGTCCACGGGGTAATTCAGTGTGATGGAATTAACGCATACAGGTGCCTTGTCGCCCAGCACCCTGAAGGAGAGCGACAGCGGATCAGTGCCAGCCATGCGCCTGACTTTCATCCGTGCCGTAATGTTCTTGCCCAGATAAGGGGCAAGTTGATTCTTGTAGAGAATGTAGAAACTGCGGCTGACGATGGCCCTGCCGTCAGGCGAATTGGGCTTCGAGGCGTCCAGGCGGCACGATGGCGCAACCGAATAGAATACCTCCTGTTCCTGCAGGTCAGACGGCAATTTGGCGAAGCCCTGCCTGAACTCCTTGGGAAGGACGGCGCCCGCGGCCAGCAGGGGAGGGAGAACCGCAAGGAGCAGAAATGCGTTTTTCTTCATGTCTCACCAGTCCTTGTTGCCGTCTTCGGGGAACCACAAGTAAGAGTAGAGAAGGATGGCTGTGTGCTGCTGCCCCGATATGGGAATCCGGGTGCCAAGTACATTTTCCACGTGCCCATCCAGGAAGGAGATATTGAGCGTGGAGGCATTGTTCACGGCCCAGGAGTCATTGGCGCCGAAGGACGCGGGCCTGCCATGCGGAAAACGCGGGTAGGTCGAGCCGGAGGTGCTTAAAGTGCAGGTGTAGTTGACGGTGGCCGCACTCCCCTCCATGACGTATGCGCTCTTGGAGGGCGCCTTGATGTTCGCCTGCGTGGTTGTGCCTCGGGTTGTCTTGAAGACCCAACTGCAGCCGAAATAGTATCCGCTGGCGGTGTTGATGATGCCTTCGCGGACGGTCGGGTCAACGGAAGGGCAGGCCAGCGGATGCCGATGCCATACCTTGGTCGTCGTGTGGTGCAGCCAACCGCCGACGGGGGCCATGCTGTTGATGCCGAGGAAATTCGGAAGCATGCCCTTCAGGCCAACGCTGCTGTTGCTGGTCGCCCCCGCCCAGACGATGTACTCGGACTCGCTTTGCTTCTGGCTGGGCGCGCTGTACATCGGGGTGAGCCGCCCCTCGTACTCGTCGCTGTACAACATTCCCGCCAGGCCAATTTGCTTGAAGTTGCTGACACACGCCATGGTCCGCGACTTCTCGCGCGCCTTGCCCAAGGCCGGCAGCAGCATCGCCGCAAGTATGGCGATTATCGCGATAACGACAAGCAACTCAATTAAAGTGAACGTTCTTTCACATTTCATGGGATGTCTCCTGATTTCCGAAATGAGAGAAAATTCAGTTCTCCGTGGATTGAAGAAAAGGATTTTGCTGTATATTATACGATGGAAATGGCGCATTTGCAATGATACAGAAAACCCTTTTTATGATAATTTTTTACCAGGTGGAACCGAAAGATGAAATCAGACCGCGAAATCTTACTGGAAAAACTTGGGTTGGCACTGAAGTTGAAGTTGCTGCCGCCGCTGCACGCAAAGATGCACCCCCGCGTCACGGACTCCATCAACCACAGCAGCCGCTTTGTCCTATGTCTGTCTGGTCAGAAGCATGTGCTCTACGGGGACGGTCTGCGCAAGCGCGAGGCCATGCTTCCGCCTGGCGGCTCCGCCGCCGCGCCGCCGCTGACCCAACTTTGGGAACTCTGGGACACCCCGCAGGAGATGCTGTCCATCTGCGTCTTTCCGGAATACACCCGACTTCTGTACATTCGGCATGACGGAATTCGCCCCCCTCCCATTGGGCAGGGCAACTTTTTTCATATTCCAAGAAATCGCATCGTCGGCGACTTGGAGGTGATGAACGCATTGCTGGCGCTTCAGGGTCAGGACCCGTCGGCGGAGTCCGCGCTGCTGCACGCCATCCTGTGCATCGTCAGGGGAGCGCTGGAACGTCTGGACGAGTCCCAGCTCCCCTCCCGCGAATATGCACGGGTTCGCGAGGCCATCAGCAATTTGTTCATGCAGGATGTCTCCCGCGAGGACATCGCACGGCACGCTCGCGTAACTCCCAACCAACTCTCCCGTCTGCTCAAGCACCACACAGGCAAGTCGTTCCGTGACAGCCTGAACGAAACCCGCCTGGCCATTGCACAGTCTCTACTGCGTGAACCTGAAATCACCGTGGAGGAGGTGGCGCATCGCTGCGGATTCTCCTACGCCAATTATTTCATCCGCCTTTTCCACGCCAAATACGGATGCACACCAGGCGAGTACCAGAGAAAGATGGTCTCCCCCGATATTTCAGCGGGACAAAATCAATGACCGAGGCAATGCTATGCAATCCCGCGAAAATGCCAAAATGCGGAGAAACGGATTGCGAAGAGGCGGGTGAGGGCTTATATTATCCAACTCCCTCCCCTTCCAATTCCACTCACCGACAGGCTAAGCGAGAGCATGAAATACTACATCAAAACCTATGGTTGCCAGATGAACGAGCGTGAAAGCGAGTCCCTGGCCTGCCTGCTGGAGGCCCGCGGGCACCAGGAGGCGACTGCCGAGGAGGATGCGGACGTCATTGTGCTGAACACCTGCTCCGTGCGGGAACAGGCGGAACAGAAGGCCATCGGCAAGGCGGGCATTCTGGTGCGCCTCAAGCAGGCGCGTCCCAACCTCATTCTGGGCATCATCGGCTGCATGGCGCAAAACCGCGGCGAGGCACTGTTCGAGAGGATACCCCATCTGGACTTTGTGGCCGGCACGGAGCAGCTGCATCAGGTGCCGGACATCATCGAGCGGCTCCATTCGGGCGAGTCACACATTGCCGAACTGGAGAGCGGCACCCGCATCTACCACGAATGCCCCGGGCACAAAGGCCCCAACATCTGCGCAATGGTCTCCATCATGCGAGGCTGCAACCAATTCTGCACCTACTGCATCGTGCCGCATACCCGCGGACGAGAGAGAAGCCGAGACCCGCAGGCGGTGGTGGACGAGGTGCGCCGCCTGGCGGACAACGGAACGAAGGAAATCCTGCTCCTCGGCCAGAACATCACCGCCTACGGTCTGGTCGAGGCCCGCGAAAACGGGACCTACACCCCGGAAATCAGCCCCTTCGCCGACCTGCTGGAGAGGCTCAACGAGGTGCCGGGCATCGAGCGCATCCGCTTCACCTCCCCGCACGTCCGCTTCATGAACGACCGCTACGTGGAGGCCATCTGCACACTGCCCAAGGTCTGCAACTCCTTTCACATTCCGTTGCAGTCGGGAAGCAACCGCATCCTCAAGATGATGCACCGCGGCTACACCTCCGAACAGTACCTGGAGCGCATCGCCGCCATCAGGGGACGGCTTCCCGAGGTCTCCTTCTCCACGGATGTCATCGTCGGCTTCCCCACCGAGACGGAGGCGGATTTCCTGGCCACCCGCGACGTTATGCGGCAGGTCGGCTTCGACATGGCGTACATCTTCCGCTACTCCCCGCGCCAGGGCACCTGGTCTGAACAGAACCTGCCGGACGACATCCTCGAGCCGCTCAAGCATGAACGCAATCAGATTCTGCTGGGCGACCTGGAACGGCACGCCACCGCCACCAACGCCCGACTGGTGGGACGGGTCTTCCCCGTGCTGGTCGAAGGGGTGAGCCGACGCAACCAGGAGCGCTGGACGGGGCGGACCGAACTGAACAAGACCTGCAATTTCCGCCCCGTGGAAGGCGTGCATCCGGGTGACCTGGCGGACATCCGCATCACCGCCGCCAGCGCCAATGCGCTGACGGGCGAAATCCTCTTCAGAGAGTCTGGCAAAGCCAGGGAAAATACCGGGAATAGCGTCAATGCCTGAAATCACCGCCGCCATTCTAAACGAGTTCTACGACCTTTTGTCCTTGGCCATGCATCCCGTCTCCCAGGCGGAGATGGTTGAATTATTGAAGGTCAACGTGATTCGGGCACGCTTTGCGGCCCTGCACAAAAGCGCGTTCTGTCACCTCCAGCT
This sequence comes from Victivallales bacterium, assembly GCA_017431185.1. The sequence continues at coordinate 10,348 of JAFRLP010000621.1, forward strand.
GGACAAATGCACGGACAAGGACTTTCTGGCGAGGGTGGAGTGCGCTCCGCCCCAGTATTCTCTGCGCGACCTGCGCGACCGTGAGCGGCGCGCCCGGAGAGTGCTGATGGAGGAGCCTCGGCTATGCGCGGGCGTCAAGCAGACCCTGCCCTGGCAGGCCTCCAAAAAACTGGAGCGCCAGGCGCTGCTGCGGGACATACGCAACAACTTCTACATAGGCGACTTGGACTCGGTGCTGGTGAGCCTCAAGCTCCTGGGGCAGTACCAGCCCGCCACTTACAATAGTGGTCTTTCCTTCGCGTTTCTGGAGCCTGTCTGCAACGAGGAGTGGCTGCAGAATCTCTCCCCGCTTCTGCTGTCGGCCATCTGCACCTTTTTCCTGCCCTGGGCGAATGCCAGACTGCTCTCCATCAAACGGCTGGAGGGCCTGGTGAGGGAGAACGTGACGGCGTTGACCGAGACAGCCATACTGACCATGGTTGACCACTTCCTGTTCCAGGGGGACCTGACGTCCGCCAGGCAACTCCTGCAGCATTGCCAAAACGGAGGCAGTCCGGGACCGGCGCTGCGCGAGGCGTGGATGGCGTATCTGAATGGCCATTTTGACGTGGCCATTGCCTCCTATCGGCAAATCCTGGCGGAATGGCGGAGAAAAACCAACAACCCGCACGCCTATTTCCAGTCGCCCGCCGGGCTGTTCTTCATCTTTGCGCTGCTTCGGAATGGTTCTGGCGGCCTGATTCAGGAGGGGGTCAAGGCGATTGCCGGAGCCGACCAAATCCCCTTCTTTGGGCCAGTGTATCAAACCCTTCACACCTTCCTGCGGGAAGGGCACGCCCAACCCGCCGGGGAGGAATCCCCCGATGACATCTCCGATTTCCCGCTCAATCCAGCCCAGCGGGACGGACAGCCACAGGCTGGCGATGCGACTCTCGACGGCAGGCAGCCGCTCCTGGTCAGCGTGCTGCAGTTCATCATCTCCGCCTGGGATTCCCAAACCACCACGGCCACCCAGCAAAAATGGCTGGACAAGATACCCGCCGAGAATCTTGCCGACTACCCTTGGCTGGCCCGTGAGGTCCACAACGCCAAAGTCCAATTCTGGGATTTGGAGGAGAAGAGCAAGGCTCTTCCGACGGTCACCGGAATCGTTGACTGCATGCACATACGCTCCCCCTGGGAACGCGCCTTGAGCAAAATCGCGGAAATCACCAGCCAGCCGGCGGAGGAAAAGAGTTTCCGCCTGGTTTGGCATTGCGAATATGACAATGACCCGAATTGCCCCGTGGTGCTCCATCCCGTCGAGCAGCGGGTCACCAAGAATGGCGGTTGGAGCAAAGGCAGCCGCTTCCCTCTGCTGCGCCATCACTCCGAGCATACCTGGCCTGCCTACCTTAGCCAGCAGGACAGGCTGATGTGCAGCATTATCATTGACCAGGGGATTGGCCAAGGCATGAAAACCTCCTCCGGGAGCGGATTCCGGTGCCTGGCTGCCCTGAAGGCAGCCGTGGGACACCCCGCTCTGTTTTGGGCCGGAGAGCAGCCCATCCATTTCCAGTGCCAGGACACCGCCCCCATCCTCCACCTTTCCCATCGGAATGACAAACTGCATTTCAGGCTGCTGCCCGCCTTCCAACCCAATGACAGTGACGTCATCCCCTGCCGTGACTCCCAAAACAACTTGCTTCTCTACCGTTTTAGCCCGCGCCACCAGGAACTGGCGGACATTCTGGGCGAGGGCATTGACATCCCGCAAAGCCAGGCAGACCGGTTCCTGCCGCTGATCCGCCCGCTTGCCGCCGAATGCACCATTCTCTCCGACGCCTCCCTGGCGTTCACGGGGCTTCCCGAACGCCTGGGCGAAACCATTCCGCATATCCGGCTCATCCCCAACGAGAAGAGGATGAGCGTCGAGCTGTTCATGCGTCCCTTCCCGCAACTGCCGCGCTACGTGGCTCCAGGCGAGGGAGCCAAGGAGTTCCTGACCATAGAGGACGGCGGACTCAGGCGCTATGTCCGTGACCTGGAGGAGGAACTGCGCGCCGCCCGCCTGCTCCTCGCCGAATGCCCCGTCCTGGGCGAGGCCGAACAAACCCAGGACTGGGCGTGGGAACTGAATGGCACCGAACAGTGCTACGCCTTCGTCCTCTACCTGCAGCAGAATGCCGAGCGTGTGCGGATACATTGGCCGGAAGGACGGAAAATCCGCATCTCCAAACACCTCACCACCGGCAACCTCTCGCTCAATTGCAAGACCGCCAACGACTGGCTGTATGACCTGGATGGCACTGTCCAGATAGATGAGTCGCTGGTGCTCTCCTTCCAGGACATCCTCCGCGCCGCCAAAAACCAGCCTGGCAACTTCATCCAACTCGATGACGGGCAAATCATCGCCCTGGCCGACTCCCTCCGCAATCGGCTGGATGACCTCGCAGCCGTCACCAGCGACACGGACGATGGAAATCTCCGCGTAACCCGGTTCGCCGTGCCTTTCCTGACCGAATTGCTGGGGGACGGGTCGCCCGCCCTCCACGCCATGAAAGAGCAGGAGGAGGTGATTCGCCAGGCGCAGGAGATGGAGCCGGAGGTGCCGGCGACCCTGAAAGCCACGCTGCGTCCCTACCAGAAAGAGGGCTTCACTTGGCTTTACCGTCTGGACGCCTGGGGTGCGGGGGCCTGCCTGGCGGACGACATGGGACTCGGCAAGACCATCCAGGCCATCGCCATCATGCTGGCCAAGGCCTCCGAAGGCCCCTGCCTGGTGGTGGCGCCCACCTCGGTCTGCGGCAATTGGGTCCAGGAACTCAAGCAGTTCGCCCCCTCCCTCAAGGTGACGCTGTTTGGCGGAACCCATCGGCGGACGATGCTGGACAAGATGAAGCCAGGCTGTGTGCTGGTCACCAGTTATGGCCTCCTGCAAAGCGAAGACGGCGCCTTCCAGAAAATCACCTGGCGCATTGCGGTTCTGGATGAGGCGCAGGCCATCAAGAACTCCCACACCAAGCGGTCACGGGCGGCCATCAATCTCAACGCACAGTTCCGGCTCGTCACCACGGGCACGCCCGTCGAGAACAACCTTGGCGAACTGTGGTCCATCTTCAATTTCATCATTCCAGGGCTATTGGGGGACGGCGCCTTCTTCCGCGACCGCTTTGTCAGTCCGATTGAACGGGAGCACGACCCTGTGGCGATGCAGCGGCTGGCCGCCATCGTCAAGCCCTTCATCCTGCGCCGCTCGAAGGACAAGGTGCTGACCGACCTGCCGTCCATGACCGAAGTGACGCTGGCGGTGGAACTCTCCCCCGAGGAACGCGCCTTCTACCAGGCCCTGAGCAAGAATCTGAGGGACGATTTGGAGGAGAAGAACCTGGTCGCCGACCAGCAGCGCATGCAAATCATGGCGGCCATCACCAAATTGCGGCTGGCCGCCTGCAATCCGAGGCTGGTCAAGAGCGACTGCAACATCGCCAGTTCCAAACTGGCCACCTTCGTGGAACTGGTGGAGAGCCTGCTGGCCAGCCAGCACAAGATACTGGTGTTCAGCCAGTTCGTCACCCATCTGTCGCTGGTGAGGCCCGTCCTGGAGGAGCGTGGAATCTCATACCAGTACCTGGATGGGCAGACCCCGACGAAGGACCGCGACGCCGCCATCACCCAGTTCCAGAAGGGCGAGGACAAGGTTTTCCTCATCAGCCTGCGGGCAGGCGGACTGGGGCTGAACCTCACGGCAGCCGATTATGTCATCATCCTGGACCCCTGGTGGAATCCCGCCGTCGAGGCGCAGGCCAGCGCACGCGCCCACCGTCTTGGCCAGGAACGCCCCGTCACCATCTACCGGCTCATCTCCAAGGACACCATCGAAACCAAAATCCTGAACCTCCACCAGCATAAGAAAAACCTGGCGGACGAAGTGCTCGCGGGCACCGAAAAGGTCACCAAACTATCCCTGGAGGAACTCGCCAATCTCCTCAAGGACTGACCCAAAATGGGTCATACGGTTGGAAGGTCTGGGACCAGGCCAGCATCTGGGGCAGAGCCAGTTGCGCGGGGACGCACCAGTCGCCGTAGGCGTGGCGGGTCTTTCCGTTCACTGTCACGGACTCGTAGGCATAGTACAGGTCAGGCGAGACGTAGTTGCTGAAATGGTTTGCCAGCAGCCGCTGAAAACGCTCTCTCTCGCCGTATTGGAGCAGCCCGCGTGCGTATGAGGCGATAGTCCAATGGTCAGCGGTCTCCTCTGGCATCGTCGCCCAATGCAGGCGGGTCATTCCCTTGATTTCCCCGTGGCGTTTTTCACGGACAGCGATGATGTCCAGAGCATCACGCTTTCCCAACGCGCCCGAGGAGAGCAGTTCAGGATAGTAACGGTAGTTTGCGTAGGCGGAATCCACCGATTCGCCGCAGTCGGCAATGGGGCGTTCCTGCTCCACGGAATAAGGCGGAAAACCGCCTAGGGCCGCTTTCCGATTCATCCAGGCGACATCCATTCGGTAGCGCAGAACCTTGGCGGCGTGCTCCAGTTCAAGGAGCTCCTCGCGGGCACACAGCCCATCCAGACGCTGGCCCAACTCCACGAGACCACGCCACATCCAGGCCGCGTTGTGGAAATATTCGCGGATATCCCTGCGACGGTCTGCCTCCGGCACGCCACGAGGCAGTTTATAGACGCTTCCGCCTGGATTCATCCAGGGATTCATCGTGTTGTAAAGCAGGTGGCAGACATCCCGCAGTTTGCCGTAAACGCCCCCAAGCCATGTCCTGCCGCCGCGTCCGTCGGCCAGGCGGGCCGCCAATTCCAGCAGCATCCCGTATTCGGAGAGAGAGGGGCCGTAGTAGTCAATGGAACCGTCGGCGCGGACAAAGCGTCCCAGCCAGTAGCGGAAGAGTTCGCGGGATTCGGCGGTGTGCCGATAATCCAGCAGAGTCCCGCACATGGAGAGAATCGTGGGGGGGAAGCCGTCCGCCCGGAATTGTCCGTATTTCTTCACACCGTATTTGGGATGATTTCCCATAAATGCACAGCGCGCATGCACCAGGGACATCTTCCAGCCATTGTCCTGGTTCTCGGGCAGTCCGGCGAGCATTCGCCCTGATTCCAGCCACTCCGTCCAGTGATGTTCCATTGCCTGGCAGACAGATTCAAAATAGGCCTTGGTGATTTTTCGGGGAGGTGGGCAGTTACCCACCTGGTGAGGCGGATAGGCCAGATATTTGCGCCCTTGGCGCATCAGCAACTCCTGAGGCAGGGCGACCAGCGTGTAGTCGTTGCCAATCTCCAATATCGGCAACCACCCATTGCGCCATCGCCAAGACGACGTAACTCCCGACCGGGAAAGGTGTTCCAGCACACCCGAATCAGAGGGGCGCAATTGGCCTGATGGCTCTTCTCCCACCCCCTCCATCCACTGCCGCACCTCTCCATCCCGGGTCACGATGAAGGTTTCATCGGAGTATGGATGACTTAGAAATGCGTATTCTAGAACAGGAACCATGCTCTGTCTCCTTTTGACTGCAATGCCTCCCCGCTGACACTGACCGCGCGTGGCCCGGTCAGTGTCAGTCGGCATTGCGACTTCCAAACCGTTTGCTTAAAAAAACTTCGGCGGCTCTTGAAAAACCGGAAAGGATGTGGTATAATATAAACGTTTATAGCAAGGATTCAAATGGACAAGAAGACAGTTACCATCAAAGACATAGCGGCGGCGGCGGGAGTTTATCCGGCGACGGTGTCGGCGGTGCTGGGCAATCGCCGCTATATGCGGATTTCCCAGGAGCGTCGGGATAGGATATTTCAATTGGCCAAGGAGTTGGGGTATCATCCGAATCGCCAGGCGTCCTGTCTGCGGCGCGGGAAGTCTCCCGCGATAGGGGTGTTTTTGCCAAGTTGGTCAAGCAACCTTCTGTTTGAACTGGCTTCAGGTCTGTCGGAAGGATGCCAGGAACTGGGCTATCCCATCGCTTTCAAAAGCGGTGTCGCGCTGGAGCACTACCAGGAGTTTCTTCAGCAGATGACCAGCAAGCGCAACACCGCCATCGTGACCTACGAGCCCATCTGGGAGAGCCATTTCGAGGA
>JAFRLP010000622.1 GCA_017431185.1 Victivallales bacterium
GACGAAGTCAGCGAAGTTCTGACGCGATATGACCTGGTAAGTGGCGTCAGGATAACTTTCCTTCCACAGGGAGGGTGCGGATGGTTTTGCTTTGCCGTATTTGATTTCATAGCCGTAAAGCCGCCCTTCGCGTTCTTCCACCAGGTCTATTTCCTGACGCTCGTAGGTGCGCCAGAAATAGTTGTTAGAGAGGATGCGGGAGTATTCCTGCTTCTTCATGCGTTCTGCGACAATGAAGTTCTCCCATAGCGCACCGACATCGTTTCCATTGCGCATGTAAAGTGGATTGAAGTTGTTGACTATCGCGTTCATGATGCCGTTGTCTCGGAAATAGTACCTGCTGGTTTTGGTCACCTCGCTGCGCAAGTTGCGTGAAAAGCCTGGCATCCTGAAAATCACAAAGGTCTTTTCAAGTAGGTCAATGTACCTTTCGACAGTGAAGCGGTTCAGGCCAAGACCAGTGCCAAGTTCGGTGATGGAGACCTCCTTGCCGACCTGGAAAGCAAGCAGGCACAGAAGACGATGGATTTTATCCGCATTTCGAAGCCGTTCAAAGGCGAAAATATCTTTGAGGAGATAGGAATTGCATAGCTCATGAAGTGCCTCTGCCTTGTCCCGGACGTTTTCGATGGTAAGAACCTCTGGATAGGAGCCATATACCAGCAATTCGTCCAATCGCTGTCGCAATGCCATGCCGCCGAATTCGGCATCAAGCTCCATTACGGCAACAGGGTATAGCGTGGCAGTGCGTTGTCTGCCGGTCAGCGGTTCGCCTATCCCGCTGGCAAGCTGGAAGGATGAGGAGCCGGATGCAATGACCTTCACTTCGGGCAGCATGTCAACCAGAAGTTTGAGACCTGCGCCGACATTGGCCATAGCCTGCGCCTCGTCAATGACTACAAGGCTGTAGCCGGAGAATGAACTGCGAAGGAGATTGACGTCGGAGGATTCAAGAACCTCCCTGACCGCCCTGTCTTCGCCAGTGCCCAGAAAATACCGCCCCTCCGTCCAGGTCTTCAGGAAATCCTTAATGAGGGTGGTTTTGCCAGAACGCCGTGCCCCATAGATGGCCAGAACCTTACCAGGCTGGAGCATCGACAGCATACGATCGAGATAGAAACGTTTGATTTTCATCGTAACCTCCTTTGCAATTCCTCCTATGAAAACGCGGTTTGTTTTCGTGCTGTGTGTTGACGACGACGAGAACGTCGCCGCTTTACTCGCGAGGCAATTGAAAACTCTCGCGAGAAACAAGCATTCCGCCAATTTTACATCGAATTGGAATAAGATACCACGTCAATAATGGCTTTTCAAACGGAACTGCGTGAATCTTTGCGAATTCGCACTAAAAAAGTGTCCGAATTTTTAATAATTCGAACACTTTGCGGGAGGAGAAACTCATCCCCGCGTCCTGAAATGTCATGGCTGTTTGGCTGTGGGCAGTTCTTCCAGGATAACCCAATGCTGCCGGAAGCATTTGACGTCAATGGCAAAATCCCCCGTGTCCGAAATGGGGATTTCCTTGCCTGAAAAGGCGTCCCTTGCCAGCAAAGGCCCCTTAAGCGCCAGGGCTTTCGTGTCAAGGCGAATGACGCCGGATGTCGCAGGAGCCTCCTCATTGAAATTAGCGATGACAAGCAGTGCCTTTCCATTGCCAACGTAGGCCGACACCTTCACCATGGGGTGGGGCGTGCTTAATGCCGGAGGCACTTTTCCCCAATAGGGTCTGAACCCCTCATGCGTGGCGCCAAAATCGTCCAGGGCCTTCCAGTAGGGGGCCACGACGGCAGCCTCGTGTATGCGGTAGGTCATCGTCCAGGTGGTGCCGTGGACAAAGCTGTAGGTGCAATTCTCCACGGCGGAGAAGGGTTGCTTCAGGTATGCCGTGAATCGCGAGGGCATCCCATAGACAAAGCCATTGATTTGGCTTCTCATCGCCTCGACAGGCAGGATATCCGTTCGCTTCATCTTGCTCCCATCCCATTTCCGGGACATGAGCTGCTCCCCTTCCCAGGCGGCATCCCAAAAGAAGCAAGTCGGCGCGTCCCAAATGCTTGACTTGTGCTGTTCGCAGTAGCATCCTCTGGTTTTGAAGATGTTATACAGTCGCCATGCCTTCAACCTGCCATCCCACACATTGCGCTGCGCCACCCGTCTCCCCTCAAAATCGACAACACCGCATCCATGCAGTTCATTGTTGCATGAAGCGTACATTCGCCCGTCCAGAAAACCGCCGTCCAGCTGGAAATCGTCCAAAAGCGAAGCGAGACGCCAGAAGAAATAGTCGATGTACTGGCTTCGGGGACAAGCCTGGTAGTTTTTCTCATGCGGTCTGCTGGCCGAAATGAAAGGCGCGCCGCGGGGATGGATAAGCCAGTCCTTTTCGTGCGCCTGCCAGGCACGGTCAACCGTGGAAAGCGAATTGTTGATGTAGATGATGGCGCGTCCGCCCAGCCGGTGTATCTCCGCCACGCTTCTTTTCAGCCGTTCCGGTTCAGACACATACATCCCCGCGAAGGCTTCGTCCGTATATTGGCTTGCGTGGTAGCAGAAAGTATCAATGCCGTAGAACCTGTAGCCCTCAATCAGATTGCGAATGGGGTGCTTCATCGGGACGATTCCGCCGCCCCACAGTCCGTCCCCCAGTTCCGCGTCCGGGGTCGGATAGCCGGCTTCCGCCTCTTCGTCTATCTTCTCGGGGAAGGTGGCCCTTCTTCCATTGCAGTAGCCGATGGAATCAAAGTTGTCCAGGAGCAGGGTGTCCTCGTCAACCACAGGCGGCTGGTCCCCCAGCGCGAAGTCCGTACGCGGATGCGCGGAAATCTTCAATGCATCGACGGAGACATTCACGCCGCCGACATGAAGCATCGCAGGAAATACGCGATTGCTACCCTGGAATGGCGCGGCTGCCGCCTTGTCGCCATTGACGAACACGGACATTTCATCGCCCCACGTGACAGCCAGATGGTTCCACTCGCCTTGCCTGGGGCTCCAGTCAGTGAAGACATAGACCTTGGTCTTGTAGTCCTCGTAAATTTGCGCGAAGACGCCTCCTTTGGGTGCCCAGCCAAACTTGAATCGGAAATGGCCGTGGCTTGCCTCCCAGAAAAGTTCCTCGCTTTTGTGGGACGCCGGTTCGAAGTCCATTCGAACCCTCAATTCAACGGTGCCGCATTGCTGGCGTATGTTCCCTTCCGGCAGGTAATCGACTGTGCCTGTCCACGCGGGCCTCTTCTCATCGTCGTAGCGGATGGCATAGCATAGGCGCAGGCCTTTTTCGACGGCGGGCATGGGGCGGACGGGCAGCGGCTGTATTCCCGTGGAGTATCGCCGTTTTTCCTTGAGTTCCGTCGGTCCGTCAATGTAGTTCACCTGCAGTGCAACGCACTCTTCCCGGGGAATCACGGCGATGGCTTGTTCTTTTTTCGCAAGCGGCCAGTCGAACTGCATGCCGTCGAACCAGCCGAAGCCGACATCGTCATTGAAAAGAAAGAGCTGAGGCCTTAAGGGGTGATATTCCACATCGCCCTTCACGGGGTAGGTGGTTTTGATGCCTCCGAAGGCGTAAGGTCCGCGGTGCAAGGTCTTTGCGACCTCTTTTCGGATGGGATAAAGATGCGCATACTTGTGTACTGTCACACCTTTGGGAATCTCCATTTCAAACCGCATGACGCCGTCAAAGTAGATTTCCGTGGTGACTTGATAGGCCTGGTTGGCGGAGAGGCGGCCCGTCCACTGCATTCGCACGGTGGTATCGTCGATTCTCTTTGCCGATTGAAGCGACCACTTTTCGGGGGAGGGCTCCAGCAAAAGGCGGGCAGGGGAGACAAGCAGCTGAACGTGCTGAGATTCAATCTGCGCTGGAAGCGGGCTGTTGCCGAAGATGAAGCGGCGTCCCCAAACAGAAACCACGGTTCCCTCCAGCTGAACGGGAGTCCAGGGCACAGGGACCTTTCCGTCGGGAATCCCTTCCTTGAAGCCACGCCAGTTTTGGGGATTCGGAGGCGTCGTCAGTTCACAGGAAGAACTGCACAACTCTTTGCCAGAGCCTGTGAGCACAGTTGCCTTGGCAATGAAACGCCGCCTTTCCGGCAACTGGGCCGTCTCCTTTTGAAACACCAGGGGCTCGCCATTGCGGGGCAGTTCCCATTCGCCCAGCAGAATCGCGTTGCCCTTGTCCTGCGGCAACTCCTTGTCCGCCACCGTGACGCGGCATTTCATGTCCGTGCCGGGGATTCTCCTTTTCTGAAGAACCTTTCCCACGATGACGCTCCCTTCCTTTTCAAAGGAAAACGTCAGCTTGATCGGCGTCTCCGCCGCAGCCAATGCGCATACAAGAAGCAGCGCGGAAAAGAGTATGCCCTTATGCGATTTCATCCGGCCTCTTCCACAATGAACCAATCCTGTCGGAAAGACTTCAGGTCAATGGCAAAGCTTCCGTCATCCGAAATGGGTATCTCCTGTCCGCTAAAGGCATTCCTGATACGCGGTCTTCTTATCTTCAGGGCCTGCAAATCCAAGGCGATTTCCCCCACGACCCTTTCGCTGTCCTCATTGAAATTGGCAATGATAAGCAGGGCACGTCCCTCCTTGACATGGGCGGATACCTTGACCAGTCCATCGCAGGTTGCCCTGGCAGGAGGTCGCTTTGCCCAATAGCCAAGGAAATTCCGCTTGTTTGCGCCGAACTGCTCAAGGGCCAGCCAGTAGGGCGAGACTACAAGCCCCTCCTCGATCCGATAGGTCATCGTCCAGCTCGTGCCATGCACAAAGCTTAACGTGCAATTCTCCACAGGTGTCAAAGGTGCGTAGGAGTAGGCCGTGTTGCGGGATGGCATGCCATACGGGATGCCGTTTACCTCGCCTCTCATGGCTTCCAAAGGCACAAGCGAAAGGCGTCTGCGCCCATTGAGTCGCACCCCCATCAGCTGCTCCCCTTCCCAGACGCCGTTCCAGAAGAAGCATGCAGGGATATTCCAGTTGCCGGACTTGTGCTGCTCGCAATATCCTCCGCGGCTTTGCACGATGTTATACAGCCACCATGCATTCTCCCAGCAGCGCCATGCGTCGCGGCAAGAGACCCTTTCGCCGTTGAAATCCACGGTTCCGCAGCCATGCCGTGGATTGCTGCACTGCGCATCCAGGCGTCCGTCCAGGAATATTCCGTCTATTCCGTAATCATCCATCAGCCTGCCAATCCTATGGAAGAAATATTGGATGTAACCGCTTCTGGGACAGGCCTGGTAGCTTTTTTCGTAAGGTCTGGAGCTTGAAATGAAGGGGGTAATTCGCGGTTCAATGAGCCATTCGTCCGCGTATGCGTCCCAGCTTCGGTCGATTGTCGAAAGTCCGTTTCCAACATATATGATTCCCTTCATTCCCGCCTTGTGGACAGCATCCAGAGAACTGCGGAACCGCTTTTCATCCGCTATGTACAATCCTGCGAATGCCTCGTCGGTGTATTGGCTTGCGTGGTAGCATACCGCCTGGAAACCCAGCGCCGCATATCCTTCAACAAGGCTTCGCGTGGGCGCCGTGAGTGGGCCGACGCCCTTTCCCCTTATCCCCTCCACGATATTGGTGTCTGGCAGAATGTACCCGCACTCCGCCTCGTCAGAGATTTTTCCTGGCCTGGTTGCCCTGCGGCCATTGGTGTATGTCTGTGAATCAAAATTGTCGCATAGCAAGGTTCTTTCATCGACCAGCGGTTCGCCTTCAGGGAAGCTGTTCCGCTTGATGGAACTGATACGCAGTTCATCCAAGATGCAGTTCTTGCTGCCCAGAGAGATGTTGGCGGGGAAAATCCTCATCAGCTCCGGCTGCGCAGACTGGTCAACCATCCTGCCATCCAGCCATAGCTCGACACTGCCGTCCCCCCATGTGCAGGCGACGCGGTGCCAGACACCGGGCCTCAAGGCGTCCGGCGACTTCAACCGCCATTTCTCCGACCAGTATTCCTGCGTGCGGGCGAAAAGAATGCCCATTTCATCGATTTCCACGCTGAACTGGTTTGCATCGCCGTGTGAAACCAGGGCGAGCCTGTCCCTTTTGCCCGGCGACGGAACAAGGAGCTTGAATTCAAGGGTGCCCTGCTTGAGGTCGATGTTGCCACGTGGCTGGTAATCCACGGAGGAGAGCCACGCGGTGCGCTGCTCGTCGCCATAGCGGATTGCATAGCAGAGGCGCATCGCCTCCTCGCGCTCCGGCATCGGACGCGCCGGAAGCGCCTGCAGCCCAAGGGAGAATCTCCGTCGTTGCCGAAACGTTTCCGCATTGTCGATGTAGTTCACGCGGAGGGTGGTCGTTTCCATGCCTGGCGTCACGGAAACGGCGGAGTCCGGCCTGGACAATGGCCAGTCAAACGGCATCCCATCGAACCATCCCAGGCCAACGTCGTCATTCAGGAGCATAATGTTGGGAATCACGGGGAAACTCTCTGGTTTCACGCATTGGCGTATGTTAAGCATCCCGCCAAAAACGCCCGGTCCATGATGCAGGTATTTCGCCATCTCCCTACGGTAGCTCGCCTCAAAGCAGAGCTGGGAGAAGTTGATGTCGCCGGGGAGCTCCAAATCCGTGCGAACCGTGCCGTCAAAGGTGATTTCACTGAATGCGTTCAGCTCCACGCCATTGCCAACGAGACCCAAATACTCCAGGCGGACTCTGCTTGCGCTTAATTTGCGCGCGCTCCTCAATTGCCACTTGATTTCGGGCGTGGACACTATCCTGCACGGATGTGAAAGCAACGGCACATTCTGTGAGACAATCTGGACGGGAACCGGAGTGTCCGGGGAGAAATCATACCGTCGTCCCCAGCAGGAAACGGCCAGGCCGTCCAGAGAAACAGGGGTCCACGGCGCAGGGACGATTCGTTCATCGGGTCTGCAGGAGTCAAACCCCTTCCACACAGGGAGAGGCGGCGTCGCCATTTTCGTCCTGGACTCCACCACGACTTCACTGCCGTCGCGCAACTGCGCTTTCAATTGATATCGACTTCGCTCGGGCAGTCCGCCCAAGTCGCATTCAAACAGTTGTGCGCCATCCTTATACGGTATCTTTCCCAATTCCCGCACGACATTCTTCCCCGCTTCATCCAAAAGGGTCAGATGGTATTCTGCCCCCTCTGAACAGAAGACGGAGCGCGTCGAGAGCAGGGCGCTTAAAAGACGTCCCTCTTCCTTGAGCTTGACGGAGCACTCCAGCAGCGGCGCATTGTCAACCGTGACCGGCCAGCTGAAATGCATGTACATCTCTGGTTCCTGTCCCGGCGTGAGCATTTCATTCGGCTTGACGCCGCCCCCATAGTAGGCTGGAATATGATGCTCCCTGGCCTGGAGCATTGAGAAGGCAAAAGTGTACCTTCCGTCTTTCAGGAAGGGAATGGGCAGCTCTGTCTGCCGGGAGTCAAAGCGCACCTGCCCCTTCGTTTCGCCGACGGGGGCTCCCGACTCACCCAATACCTCCACACGAAAATCCGCAAACTTTTCAGGCGGCAGGGAAAGCGCCTTTGCACGGATGACCTGGCCGTCATCCGTGTCTGCCGCGTAAAAGGCCCCGGAAGGCAAATCATCCCCAAAACGGAGCAGCAGCGCCTCCTTCATATTGCCGAAAAACAGGTCCCTGGAGCTTCTGACCATGACAGACTGCTCCGATTCGGGGGCTAGCGTCGTCCTTGAAGCATTGCAGAGCAGCGAGGACGGCGGCTTTTCAAATCCCAAGTCCGCAAACGGAATGCGAAACGTGGCACTCCATTGGTCGTCCCTGACGTCCACAGCCGTCTCGACACGGCTGTTCCAGCTGGAATCCACCTTGAATGCGTCGTACAGGACGTTCTTCGTATTGAGCGTGAATTGATAATACTCGCCCTCCGGAGCCTCTGGATGCGCCAAGGCCAGCTCCAGGCATTCGTCGTGATAGACTCGCCCGTCACGCCTGCTTTCCGTTGAGAGACGTTTGCTGCCCGGTTCAACGTGCGCGCAAATCTGCACATACAGGTCATCCTTTGTGGCCGCCATGCAAACCTCTGTGCCCCATTTGGGCGCGATGCCGCTGTTGAACTCCGTGAAGCCACTGACATGCAAGGCATTTCCCCAGAACGCATGCCGGCTGTCGGAAAGCTGGCTCAAGCCAGGCGCGCTCTCCAAAACCGGTACATTGGCAAATGACCCGCCCAGCAGTGGCAGAACACCACCGAATAGGCACGACAAGATGATGATGACGCGAAGAGGTGTCTTCATAATCCGCTGAAATTACTGTTCCCACAGCGCCGTGAGGAAATCATAGCATTCCTTCGAACGGAACACGGCATTCTGGTTGCCGCCATAGATGAACAGCATTTTGTTCGTTACGACACTGCTGTCAAAGCGCTGCATATTGGCCTGCTTCCCATGGCGCACCGATACATAGAGGGGCTGCTGGGGAGTGACGGAGGAGCTCAATGTCCAGAGAGGCGAATACCCGACTGCGGCAATGGCCCCCTGGTAGTCCAGCAGGCAAACAGAGGACGACGGATTGCGGATGTTGGAGACCTTAAGCCCCTTGTTATACTGCGAATCAGTCAATTTGTCCTTGTGATACAGGTACTTGGGATATGCGTACCCAATGCCGTAGAAATTTCTGTCACGGACATCCGTGGTCGTGTTGAACTGCCTGCCTCCGGACGGGCAGGCAAACGTCTTCTGAAACACCATGACACCGCCGCCTTCCGGCAGTTTGCCAAACGTGTAGTATTCAAGAAGGGACGGCCAGAATGCAAATGTCCAGTTGCCCCCGCCTGGATTCATCATCATCGCCGGCACGTAGAAGTCATCGTTGTCATCGGCATACATGATCATGGTCGTGCCAAGCTGCTTCAGGTTGTTGACGCAACTGATGCAGCGGGCCTTCTCCCGCGCCTTGCTCAAGGCCGGCAGCAGCATTGACGCTAAAATGGCGATTATGGCGATGACAACGAGTAGTTCAATTAAAGTGAACCGATTGAAGTGACGATACTTACGCATGTTCTTGCTCCGTTGTTTGAGGTTATTGGAAGGCAAACGAGATTTCGGTTTTCATATTCAGGGATTCCCGCCTATCGAACTGGACCGCCAAGGCTCTGCCTGGCAATCAGTTCTACCGGCAAAAGATGGTTTTGGGCAGGGCCTCCCTGAAATTGGGCAAGCATCAGCCGGGCGGCCAGTTCCCCTTGCTCACGCCGTGGCTGGCGTATGGAGGCTAGCTCCGGAGTCAGCAGACGGCATAACGCCGTGTCGTCCACTCCAAGCACCGCCAAATCCTCCGGCACGCGCCGACCCATGGAGGAGGCTGCCTTCACCACCGCCGCCCCAAGTTCGTCGCTGTCCGCAAAAATCGCGGTGAGCCCCGGATGTTCCGTGAGCGTGCGCAGGGTTGCACACTGCCATTCCTCTATGGTATTGGTGCAATGGGTCTCGATGCGGCAGGAAGGCGGAACTCCCAGCTCCTCCAGCCGTTTGTGCCAGCCAGGACGAGGGATATTGCCCAAATGGCAAAACGTGCGATGCCCACGCTCGTAAAACGCATCGGCTGCCAAACGCGCCAAACTGTCCCCGTCGCCCATCACGCTCGCCCCTTGCCCACCAGGGTTGCACCCCACGAATACCCGCAGCAGATCCTTGCACGACTCCTCCACATGGCGGCATAGCCCCTCGTCAGTGCAAATTGTCACCACACCGTCAATGTGGCGTTTGCGGAACTGAATCAGGCGCTCCTGAAGTTCCTTGCCATTTTCGTAGGTGCCCAACAGCAGACTGTAGCCGGTATGAAGCAGCTCCGACTCCATTCCCGACAGTATTTCCGGGATGAACGAACTGGTCACGTCATACGTCAAGACTCCTATCAGAAAACTGCGGGACATCCGAAGACCGCGGGCATTCTGGTTCACGACATACCCCAGACGGGACGCCGCCGCCAAAATCCGCGCCCGCGTCGCCTCCGACGCCTTCATCCTGCTTGGACGACCGCTCAAAACCACAGACACCAATGCGCGCGACACCCCTGCCGCATCGCTGACATCTTGCATGGTTATCTGGCTGGACATCACTATTTCCCTAAAACGATAAAATTAATCGAGTAATCAAGTGGTTTTTCCTATTATACAACTGATTTTTTTTTTTTTTTCAAGGAGGGGAAGTGAAAAAAGAGCAAAAAGAGCAAAAAAAATCGTAATGGGCTGGCGATTGAGGGGGAGCCAGGCCGCTTGGTCTGGTCTGACGGTGAGACACCCTTGCGACCTCTGCGCGAATCAATTGGACATTCCATTTTTTGCCAGCGACGTATGGCAAAAACTCAGTCCATTATTATATTAAACACGGCCTTCGTCCAGCAGCACAATTCACTGATTCGGAGATAATGCAATGGATTCAAGAATCATCATTGGTACCTTCAATGTACGGGTTCCCTGCGACCCTGCGCCGAATGACTGGGAAAACCGCAAGAATCGGGTTCATCAGGACCTGCTTCTCTTGCAATATGATATATTCGGGGCGCAGGAAGCCGTGCCGATGCAGATTGGCGATATGGAGAAAGCAGGATACAGGCATCTTGGACACGGACGGAATCAGGACCTTGCTGGCGAGGGGACGCCCGTCTTCTACCGTGCGGAGCGTTTTGAGCCGCTGGAAGACAAGACCATCTGGCTGTCGGAAACCCCTGATGTCTTCTCGATGGATTATGGCAGCACCCTGCCGCGGATTGCGTCCATTGTCCTTTTCCGAGACCAGCGCACGGGACGGGAATTGGTTTTTTCCAATGTCCACCTGGAGCACCGTGCCAATAATGCGGAATGCCGAAAAAAGCAGCTGGAGGTTCTGCTCAAGGAACTGAAAAATTATCAGGCTGTGGGATTGCCAATTGTTCTGACGGGGGATTTCAATGCGCATCCTGACGAACCAGCCTATCAGATGGCTGCGGAACAACTCCGCGAGGCGTTCAAAATTTCGCGAACGCCGCCAGTGTATCCCGAAGGAAAAACCTATCATGGTTTTGTCAAGGCCGACAAGGATAAAATCACCGACCAGCCGATTGACTTCATTTTCGTTTCTGCCGGAATCACGGTCCTGTCCTATGAATCATTCGATAATTTCAAGGACGAATTGCCCTCGTCGGACCATTATCCGCAGAAAGCTGTCATACAACTGTAAGGAGCCGTTCGGCTCCTATGCGCGATGGATTTCCCTAAAAAAACATTAGTCCATCATTTTTTTCCCCAAAGCGACTTGACAAACCGTCAAACGGGATTAGAATTATCTTTGACATTTTTTTCGGTTTGCTGGTTGATTTCACGAGCAGACGGATTATATTAAGGATGTTTGAAAACAGTTTGTCGGGGCGTGGCTCAGTCTGGCTAGAGCGCTGCGTTCGGGACGCAGAGGCCGGAGGTTCAAATCCTCTCGCCCCGACCATACTTTCAGCACATCCGCAATATTTCCGGGGGGTCTCCAGCAAATCGGAGACCCCCTTTTTTCGTGTCGATTTGAGTTCTTCAGCGGGAAAAAACATGATAAAACACCAAATCAACCCATCGGGGACAACCGGTTTTCTCCGTGCGCTTGCCTGCCTATCCGCACTGTTCCTCTCCACTGCCGTTCTCGCGGTGGACGAGTTTGCGCTGGACATGGAATTCGCCAGCCAGCTGATGGCGATAGAGTTCAACGACTACGCGGATTTGCACATCAAGCAGATGAGGCGCAAATACCCCGACAAGAAGGACGCCGTTGCCATCGAGACAGCCAGGCTCTACTATAACACGGGCAAGCAGAAGGAGGCCGACAAACTGCTCAACGCGATTCCCGCCACCTCCGAATTCCATTCCAACGCCCTTGTGCTCAAGGCGGAGGTCTCCTTTGCGCGGCGCAAGTTCGACGACGCCGCCAAGGCCTACAAGCAGTATTTCGAGAAGAACGCCAAGCCTCCGAAAGGGCGCGCGGGGCAGGAGCAGTACAAGCGAGCCGTGATGCTCTACAGCCGTGTGCTCAAGGAGCAGGGCAAGAGCAAGGAGGCGGGCGCCATCATCGCCAAACTCAACGACCTCAAGGGCGTCGAGATGGATGACCGCCAGATGAAGTTCATGGAACTCTCCGCCATTCTGGACGGCGAGGAGCAGAAACTTGATGACAGGAAGCCCGTGGACACCGGAGCCGTCAACAAGGCCGCCGAGGGCATGAAGTCCCTCCAGTTCGAGCGTGACGGCGTCGGCGCCTCCAGCTATATCCAGTACGCCCGCGCCCTGATTATTCTGGGGCGCAATGCCGCCAACAACGCGATGCGGGCGAAGAAGCAGGCGGAACTCAAGAAAATCACCTATTTCAAGCAGGCCATCAAGACCATCAAGACGGTTGACTCCTTCCTGGTGGAACTGGAGAAGGCCACCCACGGAGACCACGACAAATCCCCCGTCGCCGAGGCGATGTTCTACAAGGCATACGCCATCCAGAACCAGGCGGTGGCGACCCATTTCGGCGGTGACAAGGCGATGGGGCAGAAGCAGTTGATGGCTGCCGCGAAATACTATCAGGCCATGCTGGAGGAATATCCTGGAATGCCGTTGCGCACCAAGGCCGTGCTTCAGTACAGCCGCATCGTCGAGCAGGCCAAGAAACTCTACAACGAGGACCTGCCCCCGCTGGAGGGCGGTGACAGCGATACCATCAATGCCAAAATCGAGCAGGCCGAGGCTCTGTTCGCCAACAAGGACTACGCCAGTTGCATCCCCATCTATCTGGAGGCGGTGCGCGCAGGCCGTCGCAGCCGCAAACTGCCCGATGTGGTGATGCGTCTGGTCATCGCCTACGCGATGGAGGACGGCATTCCCGAAGCCTCCGCATTGGTCTCCTACGTGGCGGACGCCATGCCCACCGCGGACAACAGCGCCGAGGCGGCCTATCGTCTGGGCGGTGTGCTTTACCAGCGTGCCAAGGACGAGACGAACCCCGCTCGCCAGGAGGAGCTCAACAGCGAGGCCGTCCGCTTCTGGGATATCTTCGTGGGTTTGAATCCCGCGCATCCCAAGGCGGCGGACGTGGCGTTCGCCATCGCCGAACTTCAGTACAAGAAGGCGGCGGACATCGTGAAGCAGAGCGAGGAGGTGGCTGACATCAAGCGGAAGCAGGAGCTGCAGAAGCGCGCCATCCTGGAATTCATGGCGGCCATTCCCAAATACCAGCGGCTGACCGAGACCTTCAGCAGTTTCGCCAACGGCATCCGCGGCTACTACAAGCTGGGCTGGATTTACTACACCATCAACAACACCCCCAAGGAACTGCGCAAGCAGATCCTTACGCCGGAAAACCGCAGTGTCCTCGAACAGGACTTCAGCGCCGTCGGGGCCGAGGCGTTCAACCAGTATTTTGAGAAGGAGAACGAGGAGAAGTTCAGCGACGACCGCCTGGAGGCGCGTTTCCGCGCCGGCGAACTGCTGCTGTTCGGCGAGAATCCGCAGGACGCCATCCCCGTCTTCCAGGACATAGAGGCCATCTTCAAGGGGAAGGGCAAGGAACTGGGCATCGCCATCGGATCGAAGCGGGCGCAGGGCATCAAGGAGAACGCGGCGTCGTATCTGCCCTGGGCGTATGACCTGGCGGGCGAAAAGGCGCGTGAGCCAGGTCTGGCCTTCCAGGAGCAGCAGCAGGGCATCCAGATGCGTATCCGCGCCTTGGAGAAGGAGAAGGCCGCCACCAGCGAGAAACTGGCGGACATCGGCAAGGAGGGCGAGGAGGAGACCGAGGCCACCAGAAACCTCGAATCCATCATTGCGGAACTCTCCCTGGACTTCAAGGCCATCGTCGAGGCTCAGCTCAAGGATAAATTCGAGGCAGCCCAGAAGATGGCGAACGCCGCCGAGAAGCAGAAGGAACTGGAGGAACTCAACGCGCAGCTGGCGCAGCGCACCGAGGGGCTCCAGCGCCAGAAGGCCGATACCGTCAAGGGCAACATCCTCTCCGACGAAGAGGAGGCGGCTGCCTGCCGCAAGGAGCAGAGCGAGGCCGGCGCCGCCAAGACGGCGGCTGAAAAGGCCCTTGCCGCCGCCAAAGACGCGCTGGCGGCGCACCAGGCTGACCTTGCAGCCCGTCAGAAGAGGATTGACGCCGACATCGCCAAAATCAAGGAGGCCGAAAAGGATTCCGTGACCTACGCCGCCGAACAGGATAACCTCAATGCGGAAATCGAAAAGCTCACCGCCAGTCTGGACGAGGCCAAGAACAAGGACAAAATCCAGCGTGAAATCAACGCCCTGAAGAACAAACTGGAGGAAGTGACCAAGAAGGCGGATGTGGCCAACGGCGTCAAGAGCAGCCTGGAGGCCGCCGACTCCCCTGACAGCATCAAGGCGCAGGAGACCGCGCTGGCCCAACGGAAGACCCAGAGGCCCGCCCTGGATGAGGCCATCACCCGCGCCGCCAACGCCATCAAGGACGCCGAGGCGCGCATAGCCCTTGCCGCCACCCGCCTTGCCTTCATCGGCGAGAAGACCAATGTGGACAAGAAGACGTCCGAGGTGCTGGCGAAGCCCGAGGGAGAGCGGAAGGAGGCAGCCAAGGCCCTGGTCAAACTCGGCCCTGGCCTGCGTGAGTCCTGGAACAAGGTTCTTGCCGCCACCAAGGGATACCGCGACCTGAGGAGCAGGGAACTTCAGCGCATCATCGACTCGACGGAGAGGGACATCGAGGCGCAGAAGGGCGCGTTGACCAAACTGGATGAGCAGCTCAAGCCCATCAATGCCGAGGTGGAGAAGTGGAAGCGCCAGGCCATCACGCACTTTGAGGCGTTCTTCAAGGCCTTCCCGAAATCCCCGAAGGCCGCCGACAATCTGGCCCGTCTGGGCACAGTCTATATGGGGTTGGGCGAAAATGACAAGGCCACCCAGGCCTTGACTCAACTGGCCGAGCGCTTCCCCGAGTCCAAGGCCAACCGCACCGCCCGCTTCAATCTGGGACGCGCCCAGATGGATTCGGGCAACGCCGTGCAGGCGGCCCAGACCTTCCGCGAGATTCTTGGCAACGCCGCCACCCTGGAGGCGCTCACCCCCGCCAACCTCTCCTTCATCATCGACACTGGAGTCAACGCCAATGCGCCTGATGTGGCCAGCGCCGCGTCCGCCCGGCTCATTGTCCTTGCCGCCAAGCCGGACTCGGGCATCTCCAACCAGTTGCGGGACAAGGCGTTTGTGCGCTGCGCGGAGAACGAGATTCTCCAGCAGAAGTACGACTCCGCCATCCGCCACATAGAGGAACTGCTGAAGCTGAACCCCAAAACCGCCTATCTCTTTGACGCTCAGTTTGCGTTGGCGGAGGCCAACGCCCGTCGGCAACCGCCCGACAACGCCGCCGCCATCGCCGCCCTGGAGTCCATCCTCCAGTATGCGGAGGCTCCTGGCGTCACCAACCGCGCGCTCTGTCAATTGGGTGACTTGCTGGTCGCCGGCACGCCCGAACAGCGCAAGCAGGCTGCTGCCCGCTACCAGTTGGTGGCTCTGCTGGGCGACGTCAAGGACGCCGAGTCGCGTCCCTGGATTGAGAGGGCGACCGTCAGTTACGCGCAACTGCTCAAGCAGGAGAATGAGCCGGAGAAGCTCAAACGGCTGGTTGAACAGTATCGCCGCAATTTCCCCGACGGGCATGAGGCCGCCAAACTGGAGGCGCTTCTCCGCTGAACAACCGATTTCAAAGTCAATTCAATCAGAGCATTACCATAAAAGACACAACCATGAAAAAAATCGCCATTCTTGCCGTACTCGCAGCCGTGTTCGCGGCCACCCCGCTGCTGGCGCAGAAGCAGTGCTATGTTGTGGAGAACAACGGAGCACAGACGAAGGCTGTTTCCATCAAGGCGGACGCCAACGGCACCCTGGAAGTCATCATCAAGAAGGACACGCCTGCGGTGAAGCGTCCCCGCGGACAGTACCGCTACGCGGTCATCCCCCGGCCTCCGGCGGTGGAGAAGTACATGAAACTCTTTGAGGGCCGCAACTATGACGACATGCTCAAGGGGGCTCCTGGGCTTTACAACGCCACCCGCTTTTTGGGCTGGGGCGACCTCATCGCCGCCTACCAGAGCGAGGCGCTGCTCGACCAGGGCAAGGTCGAGGAGGCGCGTCAGGCCCTCAAGCAGGCCCAGGCTGCGCCTGGAGCCAACAAGGACGCCGTGCTTCACGCCAACGTCAGGCTGCTGGTCCACGACAAGAAATTCGCCGACGTCGAGAACCTGCTGAAGCAGCTGATGACCTCCAAGGAGGACAAGACGGCAGCCTTCGCCTTCAACACCCGCGGACAGGTTCTGGCCGCCCAGGGGCAGAAGCGCGAGGCTGTCCTCGAATATCTCAAGACCCTGCTCCTGTTTGACGGCAAGAAGACCCGTGCCGAGCGCGCCGAGGCCAAGCGCAAGGCAATCGCCCTCATGACCGAACTCAAGGACCCCCGGGTCGCCAAAATCAAGGAGATGGACTAATCCTCCACCTCGGTTGGCCGTCGAGGCCTGTCCTTCCCGGCTCATGCACGGACAAAAGAAGTTTTTTCACCCATAACCCAAGGAATCCACAGTCATGTTCACCCGTATGAATGCGTTTCGGAATTACCTCGCCCTGGCTTTGACCGCCGGCACGACCATGCTTCTGGCTGATGAGGCAGCCCCCGCCGCGGCGGAGACCGCAACCCCTGGCAACGGCATTTGGGACATCCTGTACGGCGGCTCGCTCGTCAACCTCGGTATCTGGATTGCCATCTTCGCCACCTCCTTCGTCGGCCTTTGGCTGATCATCGACGCTTTCCTGAGCGTCAAGCGCGACAAACTCATTCCGCCCTCCCTGGTCGAAGGCGTGAGGGACGCCTTGTCGCAGGGCGACCTCGGACAGGCCATCGCCTGCTGCGACGCCACTCCCTGCCCCCTGGCCAACATTCTCCGCGCCGCCTTTGACAACATCAACGACGGCTACGAGGTGGTTCAGCAGGCGGTCTCCGCCGCCACGGACATGGAGGCGGAAAAGCTCATGCAGCGCGTCAATTACCTGAACGTCTGCGGACAGATTGCCCCCTCCCTGGGACTGATGGGCACGGTCACTGGTATGGTCATGGCATTCGCCGGTCTGGCCAGCGCCACCGGCGCCGCCAAGGCCAAGGTTCTGGCCATGTCCATTTCGACCGCGTTGTGGACCACCTGCGTGGGACTCATCATCGCCGTCCCCGCCCTGCTTTTCTTCACCTACCACAAGAACGTGGCCACCCGCCTGCTCCTGGAGACGGAAGCCACCACGCTTGACCTCATCAAAGTCCTCCGCAACGCCCAGGTGGAATAATGGCCTGAAGGAACCGTGGCGGCGCTTTTGCCCGCCACTGCAACGCAGCAACCGCGAGAGGTCAGTATGAAACAAAGAGCAGACGACACCCTGGAGACCCCAATCACCTCGATGATTGACATCGTCTTCCAGTTGATCATCTTCTTCGTGGTCACCGCCTCCATCGACAAGGATGTTCAGGACGAGGCCATCCACCTGGCACAGGCCAAGAGCGCACCCGCCGTGGAGACTGTTGACCCGCGCTCCGTCACCATCAACTTGCGCAAGGACGGAGAGATCAACATCGCCCTGATGCCGATGAGCCCGCAGCAGCTTTACAATTTCCTGGTCAGCATGAGGACCAAGGGTGGCAACTCCATCCCCATCCTCATCCGGTGTGACGCCAAGACCAAATACAAGGACATTGACAAAGTGATGCAGGCCACCGCCAAGGCGGGGCTGTTCCGAGTCCGCATCGTTGCCATGCTGGACGAATGAGGGGCCGCCAATAAGGGAAACAGCAATATGAGAAAGAAGAACATAGAGACGCTGGCCGTTCCGATGTCATCCATGATTGACGTCGTGTTCCAGCTGCTCATCTATTTCATTGTCACGCAGCGTGAGGAAGTGACGGAGGCGCATCTGGCGGTGAATCTGCCCGCGCCCGGCGCCGCCAAGGCCAGCGAGAACAAGCCGAAGATGCTGGAGTTGGAGGTTCATCCAGGCGCGCTGCTCATCCAAGGAGCGCAGCGTGAAGTCAGTGAAATCGGTGACATGCTGGTGGCTTTCGGCCAGCGTGACAAGGACATGACCGTGATGGTCAAGGTGGCAATGGACTCCTTTGCCACCGACCTGGTGACGGCTTTGGATTTGTGCGACAAGGCCGGCCTGAAGAACCTCAACGTCGTCACCCTGAGATAGATGCCAGGAGGATGCCACAATGGAAGAACAGAACAACAACTATGACGAATCCGATGCGCAGGAGGCCAATTACGCGCCTGCCATTGACGTGGCCGCCGCGCTGGCTGCCTACCAGCACCGCAAGATGGTGGAGGGCCTGGTCGGCCCCATCGCCTCGCTCATTGTCCATGTCTGCCTGCTGACCTGCCTTATCCTGTTCTATCATCCTGAACAGAAGGCGGCCTCCCGTGCCGTCGAAGTTCAGGCGCAGGAACTGGAGGTCAAGGAACTTGACCAGAAGACCCAGGAGGAACTCCAGCAGCTGGAGGAGATTGCGCAGGACATTGTGCCCACGGTCGAGAAACCCACCATCACCTCCGACGTCAGCGTCGATGTCTCGGCGGTCGCCGATTTCTCCGACGCGATGGCCTCGACGGATGACAACCTGGAATTCTCCGACGTCCTGGACATCCGCGCCAACGACTCCCCGCTGAAAATCTCTTCGCTCTATGGCGGGCGTTCCAACGAGGGGCGCAAGCAGGCCGTCAAGCGGTTTGGCGGCAATGACGCGACGGAGTTGGCCGTGCTGCGCGCCCTGCGCTGGCTGAAGGCCACCCAGGCGGCCAACGGCTCCTGGGCCCCGTCGCAGCAGCCGGCGATGACGGGCCTGGCCCTGCTGGCCTACCTGGCCCACGGCGAGACCCCGACCAGCGAGGAGTTCGGCCCCACCGTCCAGAAGGGGATGGAGTACCTGGTGAACACCGTCAACAACGCCAAGGGGCCGACCGGAAATCTGGCGGACTACCGCAACGGCATCGTTGCCTACGCGCTGGCGGAGGCCTACGGCCTGACCAAGATTCCGTTCATCAAGCTGGCGATGGAGAAGTCCCTGACCTGGCTGGTGGAGGGGCAGCAGTCCTCTGGCGGCTATGACTACGGCTACAAGAAGGCGGAGCGCTGGGACTTGTCCGTCGCCTGCCGGCAGTACCAGGCCATGAAGGCCGGCTACATTGCGGGGGCGGACGTGAAGGGGCTGGAGAAGGCCATTGACAAGGGGCTGAGCTTCATGAAGAACGTCGCCTACAACCCCAAGAACAAGCGGTTCTACTACTGCCAGGGCTCCAACGGATCGGACCGTCTGCAAGGCGCGGCGGTCCTCTGCTTCCAGTTGCTTGGCGAGGGGAGCGACCGTCTGGCGAAGCAGAGCCTCCAGGGGCTGGCCGACAAAATGAAGAGCGGTGCGCTCAAGGTCTCCTGGACAGTCGAGGGCAAGCAGAAGCCCGCCGAGGCCGCCCATGAGAACGAGATGTACGGCTGGTATTACCAGACCCAGGCGATGTTCCATGGCGGCCAGACGCTGTGGCGCCCTTGGAACAAGATGTTCACCGCCGAATTCGTCAAGAACCAGAAGGTTGTCGGCGAAAAGCGTGAGCAGGGGTACTGGGAGTGCCCGCGCCGCAACGCGGCGGTTTACGACAAGGCCGTGAACTACGACAAATGGTACACCACCGCCCTGGCCGCCCTCTCCCTCCAGGTCTATTACCGCTATCTGCCATCCTACAAAATGCCCAAGAGCATGGCCAAGGCGGCCAAGACCACCATGGAGAAGCTGGACGACGACCTCGGACTTGATTTTTGACGCGCATGGTGCGCGGCGGCGGCGGCGAGAGGATTTCGCCGCCGTCAAGAAAAGAAGGACAATTGAAAATGGAACTTGATTGGTCAAAACTCGGCTTTGCCTACCGTGATGTCAACTGCCATATCCGCTACACCTGGCGGAATGGCCAGTGGGATGGGGGCGAGCTGGTCAAAGAGCCCTTTTTGTCGGTGCATATCGCCGCAACGTGCCTGCACTACGGGCAGGACGCTTTTGAGGGACTCAAGGTGTTTCGCACCAAGGAGAGCGGAATCTGCGCGTTCCGCCCCGTGGAGAATGCCCGCCGTCTGAACAACAGCGCCCGCCGCAGCTGCATGGCCGAAGTGCCCGAGGAGCTGTTTTTGGATGCCGTGCGGCGCGTGGTGAAGGCGAACGAGGAATTCGTCCCCCCCTATGGGACGGGGGCCTCGCTCTACGTCCGTCCCCTGTTGATTGGCACAGGCGCCCAGATTGGGGTCAACGCGGCGGATGAGTACACGTTCATCATTCTCGTCACCCCCGTCGGCGCATACTACAAGGGCGGGCTCCAGCCGGTTCGCGCTCTGGTGATGGACGACTATGACCGCGCCGCCCCGCATGGCACTGGCACGGTCAAGATGGGCGGCAACTACGGCGCGGCGTTGCTTCCCCACAAAATCTGCCATGACAAGGGGTTCCCCATCGACCTCTATCTTGACCCTGTTCAGCACAAGTACATCGATGAATTCGGCACCAGCAATTTCATCGCCATTGACCAGAAGGGGGCGTATGTCACGCCGCTCTCCCATTCGGTGTTGCCCAGCATCACCAACAACGGGCTGCGCACAGTCGCCAAGCAACTGGGAATGGATGTGCAGGTTCGTCCCATCGAGTACACGGAACTCAAGGACTTCGCGGAGGTCGCCTCCGTCGGCACGGCGGTGGTCATCACTCCGGTGAACGAGTTTGTGCGCGGGGATGAGGTCATACAGGTCGGGCCGCGTGAAGGCTGCGGGCCTGTCCTCCAGAAACTCTACAACGCCTACACGGCCATTCAATGGGGCGAGGCCGAAGACCCCTACGGCTGGAGAGTTCGGCTGAACTGAATGCCCCTGCCATGGGAACGCTATCGCTGCATCCAGAACAGATTGCCGTGCCGCAGGCCGACCAGGGCTGTGGCATGGCTGTCGTGCGTGACTATGAGAATGTGACGGATAAAGTTCTGCTGGGGTGGATGTGCGACGGGGACGGCAAGGCGCTGGAGCAGATTGTCTCCCGCTACAATTCCCGCATCGTCGCGTATTCCACCCGATTCCTGAATTCGCCTGATTTGGCCAAGGATGTCTGCCAGGAGGTGTTTCTCAAGTTGATTGACAAGCCCCCGGCGGTTCTGCTTTACGACAATCTCGGTCCATGGCTTTTCCGCGTTGCCCGAAACCTGTCCATCGACAAGCGGCGTCGCCGCAAGGTTGAAGTGACGGAGGATGATTTGCCGGAGGCCCCGGCCGAGGGCACTCCCCTTACCGAGGCCACGGCGAACAATGATTTGGCGGTGATGCGGGAACTCGTCCGAAAATTGCCGGAGGAGATTCGCGATGTCGTCGAATTGCGCATCTACGGTCGCGTCCCGTTCAAGGACATTGCCGTCATCTTGAACATTCCCCAGGGGACTGCCCTGTGGAGAATGCATCGTGCCTTGGAGTTGCTGCGGATGGGCTGGAAGCAACTATGAGCAGTCGGAAGCAATCCCATAGCCCGTGCGAAGGATTGCGGGCGCAGGCTCTTCAGGATGGCCCCGGCAGCGTCTCGGACCGCCAATGGCGGCGCCATGCCGAGCAGTGCCGCGAGTGCCAGGCCTCCGTGAGACTTGTGGAGATGCTCTATCAGGACTCGCGGTTGTCTTCGGGGGGCGTCTCGCTGGACGCCTCGCGGCTCGTTGAGATGGCGCGGAGACGCTATGCGCGCAAGTCCAGTTGGCTGTCCCGGGTCGGGCGGGGGGCGGTCCGCTGTGCCGCCCTGGCCGTCATTTTCCTGTTCACCGCGCTGCTCTCTCCATTGGATTGGTCTGGCCAGAGGCTGGCGAGGAGTCTGGCTGGCCTTGAGTCTCGGCAGCCCGTTTCCGGACATGAGCAGGTCGTGCCGCTGGCGCAGCCCGAGTCCGCTTTGTCCCGCCTGGACTTTGAGCAGAGCCTTTTGGACAGCCAGGACATCCAACTGGAGCAGGCAATCCAGGAGACGCGGACTCATCTGCATAGCCAGATTGAGGATATGAATGCGCTCATCGACAGGGATTTGACCGCCTATTGAACTTCTTGCCATGGCTAATGAGGGAATTGCAAGACTATCGCCAAGGCGGCAAAACGCCGCCCGCGAGGGCGACGGGCGAAAACAAGGCGTGGTCACCACGCCTCGTTTGAGTGATGAGGCCATCGCGGTGCGCCGTGAAGCCGGCTTGGATGAGAGCTCTGCGATTCCCTCTAATGACCGGCAGGACATCTATCTGACCAGTCCCACCCTGCTCAATCGCATCAAAGAGGGCGATGACGCATCCTGGAGTGAGTTCCATGAACGCTATCGCCGGTTCATCTGGTGCATTGCCCGCAGTTATCAGGTCAGGGAGGCGGACAGGGATGCGGTGGTCAATGGCGTGCTGGTGGAACTCCATGCCGCCAAGGACAGGTTCCAGTACGACCCTGACAAGGGGCGGTATCGTGACTACCTCAGGAAGGTCGTCAAACACCATATTCTTCGCCTTCGGCGTTCCGAACATCCGACGGAGGACCTGGAGGGCGGAGGCTTTGAGGAGCCAGGAGAGGCTGACTTCGACGAAATCTGGGACAAGGAGTGGAGGGATTATGTCCTGGAACAGGCCAGGCAATTGCTTCGCGAGAGGCTTGACCCCGTAACTTATCAGGTTGCCTCCCGTTCCGCCTTCGCCAACGAGCCGCCGGAGAAACTCGCCGAGGAGTTTCATATCAAAACCGAGCACGTGTATCTCATCAAACACCGTGCCCTCAAGTTATTGCGCGCCTACCGTGCGCAACTGGGGGATGACGCCGCCAGAAGTGAGGATGAGGCGTCCGCGCGGATCGCGGACTGCCAAACCGAGCCATGAAGCCCAGCATGGGGGGCGCGGGTTTGGCAGACCGCGCTCCGCGCGGTCAGTGCCAGTCGTTCGAGCGACAGCATTTTCGGTGGGATTAGGTGGGTGATTTGCCACCTATGTATTTGAAAAATCCTAATTTGGCAATATATTACTATGTCTTTTGGTGTTGTTGGAAAACGGATTTTCCGACCCCGTTTTATACTTTTCTATGATCAAGGAGGCCTCCCTGATGGGCACAAATGGCTATGAGCTTCCCGAGTTGCTTCCCCAACCCAAGCATATCCGAAAACTGGATGGCTTCACTGAATTGTCCGCAGATGTGCGGCTGGTCACCACAAACGTTTATCCCCTGCAACGCAAAGCCGTCCGTTCCATTCTCAGTTCGGCGGGCGTGCGCGTGGTGGCCAACAAAAAAAAGTTCGTGGTGGACGCCAGGGTGGAGCCAGCGGAGAATTTCAATCTTCAGCAGGTTCCTCCTGAAGTCCAGAAGGACTATTATGAATTGACCGTGAAGGGGAGTGAAGTCTTTATCCGCGCCCCGCATCAGGATGGCACGGTCTGGGCCTCCCAGACACTTGCCACCTTGTTCACTTTGTTTCTCCAAGGGCGCCCGTTGCCCAACCTGTGCATCCAGGACTGGCCCGCCGTGCCGGTTCGCGGGGTGTTCATGGAGTCGAATCCAGCCCGTGAGCGGATGAACCAGCCCGACTGGTGCCAGGTCATCGACTCGCTTTCCGCCCTGAAATACAACCTGCTCTGCCTGGAAATCTACGGCACGGACAGCGGCAATCGCTTTCAAGGCCTTCGTTATCCCCAGGAGAGCCTCTGCTGCTCCATTCCCACGCAGGATGCCCTCAAGACCACGAGCCACCTGGATTGGTATTCGCCGGCAAAGGGACGCTGGGTCCATGAGGATTACCTGCCGTTCCTGCGTGAAAAGGAGGATGCCCTTGCGGAATTGCTGGCATACGGCGCCGAAAAGGGCATTGCCATCGTGCCCGTGTTCAGCAGCCTTGGGGCGAATACCTTCCTTCCGCGTTGCATTTCTGAAATCTCCGCCAAGGACGCTTCGGGGAAAGCGACGGGAGCGGGGTATTGCACCAGTTCAGAGAAGACCCGCTCCTTTCTGGCCAAGTTCTACGGCTCGTTCCTGGAGAGGTATTATCCCGCAGGGGTCGAGTATTTCCATTTGCGCATGGACGAATCGGGACCTGAATACCCCAGCCCCGCCGCGCCGACCAAAGCGGTGCCTTCGGCTTGCAAGTGCAAGATGTGCGCCAAGAAGAGGCCGGAGGCGCTGTTTCAGGATTACCTGCTGTGGCTGACCGAATTTCTGGTCTCGAAGGGGGTGCGGAAGGTGGTGCTCTGGGGGAGCAGCGCGGTGGCCAATCGCCTGACCAGTGACGCCTCCTTTGCCAAAAAACTGGCTTCCGCGGGACTGCAGGGGCGTCTGGCGCTTCATTGGCGGAGTGAACTCAACACCGGCAAGCCAGACCCTGCGCTCAAGTCCGCTGCCAAGGTCAAGGGGTTTGAGGCGTGGTACGGCTCTCGCAACTCGCTTGCCCCCTGGCTGAACTACGAGAACCGCATTCCCAGTGCGGAAGGCGTGCTGTGCCAGGCTGAGTCAGGCAAGGCGAATGGGGTGGTCTCCTTCTGCAATTTCGACTTGGCGGTATTCAGCCATGAGGCGCTGATGGGCCTTGGAACCTGGGAGGGCGGGGAGAGGCAGGGCGCCCAGACCCGTCTGGCGCGTTGGGCAACGGCATTGTTCGGCGAGCGGAGCAAGATGTTCCTGCAGACGGTGCAGACCTTGCAGAAGGCCTCCGTGAGTCCGCTCATTGAACCGTGCCTGTTCCATCTGCAAAGCCCCGTCTCGGCGGGCAAAGGCATGGACTCCTATCCAGCCAATGCCCTGGCTGCCCTGGAGAAGAACAGGAAGGCCGCAGATGGACTGCGGGAGGTGGCTCAATGGGCGGGCAAAGCCAAGGAGGGGTTCACCTCATTGCTGGCGGAGCCGGAGCAAGCCGCTCTGGGCAGCGCCATTCTGCGCAGTCTTCAGGCGGATGCCATCCGTCTGCAAGCGCTGGCCGAGGCGTTTGGCTTCCTGCTGGCTTTGCGTCAGGAACTCGCGCCTGGCATGGTGCTGAAGCGGATGTCCACATCCGCCATGAAAGTCCGGGAGGACTTTCAGGCGCGCCTGGCGCAGATTGAAGTGCTCAAGCCATCCTGGCTGGCTCCGGTTGTCCTGCACCCGCTTTCGCGGCTGTACGCTTTCCTGGGGCAGTTGGTCAATGACTTGAAGGAGCATGCCGCGCGCAAACAGGCCAGCCAGATCCGCTGGTGCGGCGTTCCCGCGACGGGAGAGTAGGCTATCATCCCATTAGGGCTTTGAGCTTATCGACAGTGACTGGCTTCAGCAGGATTCCCGCAAAGCCGATTGTCTGGTATTTGTCCTGCATCTCGACGTCCGCCGTCACCACATGCACAGGAAGGGAGGCCAGTTTCTCATCGGCCCGGATGGCGCGGACAAGCCCTTCTCCGTCCATGACCGGCATCCACATGTCAGTCAGGACAATGGCGAATGGGGCGTTGGCGGAGGACTCAAGAATGTCCAGGGCCTCCTTTCCGTTCATGGCAGTCGCGATTTCAAACTTGCCGAGTTTGTTCAGCATTGCCTTGAGGACCATGAGATTCATCTTCTGGTCATCGACAATCAGGACACGCCTGGGAGAACCCGCGTCGGTCGGTTTGTCTGCGGCGGGCTCCGCCTTCTGCACGGGCTGCCTTTGGTGTTCGGCGACAGTCTCCTTCGCCGCGGGGGACTCCTCGACAGGGGCCGATTCGCTTTCCTTCACGTTGGGAAGCGTCACCGTGAAGGTGGAGCCTTTGCCGATGGTGGAGACAATGGACAGTTCGCCCCCCATGGCGCGGACCAGGAGACTGCACATGGCCAGGCCTATGCCAGTTCCGCCGTGACGTGCCATTTTGGAATCCACCTGGACATACGGGGAGACAATCCGCTTCAGGTCCTCCTCGCCGATGCCGCAGCC
>JAFRLP010000623.1 GCA_017431185.1 Victivallales bacterium
ACATCTGCGGACTATCCTCACGAATTAATCGGACGGGACACTAGTGCCTTTCCGCCTTATGTCCGTGCAGGTATTCCGCCGTCAATTCGTTCAGGCGTCCGTTTTGCCGTTCACGCCGGATAAAAGCGTTTACATATTTCAGCAGCGATTCGTTACCAGGCGGAAGAAGCGCACCTAGCTGCCCGTTGGTGAACGGGGCTTTCAACAAGGGTGCGGCCAGGCGAGTGTCACGTGCGGCGTAGAAAGCGGCCTCCATGATCTCGGTAATCATCACATCCGCCTTGCCGGAGGCGAGCAGGCCCGGGATTTCCTCGTTCACCGGATGGATGATGATGGTGGCATGGGGAAGATGTCGCCGTGCAAATTTCTCGTTGAGTCCGCCAGGATTTTCCATGACCCGCACCTCCGGGTGGTCGATGGCGGCAAGCGAGAGGTATTTTCCAGCATCCTCTGCACGGCAAAGGACGGTCTTGCCGTTTTCAAGATAACCGTCAGACATCAGGGCTTTCCGCTTCCGCGCCGAAGTGATGGTGATGCCGCAGAGCGCGAGGTCGAACTTGCAGTCGAGTGTATCCTGCATCAGCGTCGGCCAGGAAGTATGGACGTATTCAAGCCTCACGCCAAGGTCACGCGCCAGTCCCTCCGCCAGCGCGGCGTCAAAGCCTTCATATAAGCCCGTTGCCGGATTGCGATAGGACATCGGCTGGTAATCGCCCGTCGCGCCAACGCGAAGCACCCCCCTGGACTGAATCGCCTGAAGCGCATCATGCGGCATTGTCCCGCATCCAGACAACAGCAGGACACCAACCAGCAGCCAGCCAAACAGGGACTTTTGGGCAACGGAGAACATTTTAAATCTTAAATGCATCACAGCATCCATCGAGTCGCAAATGGTTTCGTCTGTACGGTTGCAGGATGCAACAAGGCCGTCCCGGCCCTGGAAGTCACAGTTCCCTTTGTGACCGCCGAATTGGCTGTGTGGAGGTCTTTCAAGGGCGAGACGCCCTTACCTCCCGCAAGGTCTTTCAAGGACGAGACGCCCTTGTCACCTCCCGCAAGGTCTTTCAAGGGCGAGATGCCCTTGTCACCTCCCGCAAACGTACAGGTGGAGAAAAT
Source organism: Victivallales bacterium (assembly GCA_017431185.1). Next base: position 1,117 of record JAFRLP010000623.1, read on the forward strand.
GGCCAAAAGACTACTAGGCAAAAAAATGGCGGAGAGACAGTGCGTCTCCATGCGTCCTTTTTCCTATACTGAATTCGTTGATTTTCCAGTTCTTCCACCACAAGTCTGGCACATTATGGCATTGAGCCGTGGCAAATGCGAATGGCCGAAAATGGGGAAGATTTGGGGAAATCCTCGCTCTGGCGGGGAAAAAACGGGGAAGTCTTCGAGTGCTTATCTACCGTCGAGCGGCAGACCTCTCAACGTGAGATGTCCTGAAAACCGACCGATGCTTTAATATATCACGCTTCAATGGTCTTTCCAATAGACATCACCTTTTTCTTGGTCAATTGTACATCGATTTCCTGCCCGACAGCCCTGAACACCAGAAAATCAGCGAACTCCTGACCAGCGAGACGAATTAGCCAGAGAATCCATCTGGCAAAGGAAATAATACTCAATCCCATCGCCGTATTTGCGGCGGTGGGATTTGTCGAACCATGAAAATCACCGTCCTCAAGTTCTTTCGCAAAACACCAAAACATCCCAAAGTGTTTTTCAAAAATCCTCGTTTATATATCACTTATCTGAATAGATAATATCTAATCACCCCTTCATCCAGCCCATCGCCGTGTTTTGCGGCGGTGGGCTTTTTTCGTGTCCGTGTCCCACCAAACCCACAGGAGTCCGAACCATGAAAATCACCGTCCTCAAATCCACAGTCGAGACAGCCCTTGCGCCCATCCTGAAGATGGTCTCCGGCGCAAAGCCGCCCATCGACTTCCACCCCACGCTCACCTTCCAGTCCGACAGGCAGAGCCTTTCGGTCGGATGCCCCCTCCCCGACCAGCAATTGGCCGTTGACCTGCCCGATGCGGTCTTTGACGAAAGGAACGCCACTTTCGACATCAGCCTGGAGATGTTCCGCAGGCTGACCGCCGCCGTCAAGGGAACCGCCCTCTCCATCGTGCAGGATGCAGCACACGTCACGCTCGACTGCGACGGTCAGTTCATCGGGCAGCTCGTGCCGATGACCTCCAGGAACGACAGGAAGTTCCAGGTTCCCAAGGATGCGGAATTGACCGTGCTTCCGACCAACTTCCCCAACTTCGTGCTACAGTCGTTCACCTGCACAGGCAACGACAAGAACAGGCTGGCCTTGTCCGGCGTGAACGTCTCCTCCAGAGGCATTGCCGGAACCGACGGGCACCAGCTCTTCCACCTTCCTCTGCCTTTGCAATTGAAGGACGACGTGACCCTCCCGCCCTCGAAGGTCTATGCCGCATTGAAGAGCCTCCGCTGGACTTCCCTCGCCCATTGGCGCACCGCCGCCAATGAAAGGATGTTCGGCATTTCGGGAGACGGCTTCCGATTCGCAGCCAAGGCACTCGATGCCTATTACCCCCGATTCTGGCATGTCATTCCGGCGGAGGAAAAGTGCGATGTCAAGGTCACGCTGACCACGGAGAGCGCACAGTCCTTGCAGAAATTCCTTGCCGCGAAAACGGACGGGGCGACCGCGCAGCTCACCGTCCACCCCAATCGAATCGAGATTCTGGAGACGAGCGACAAGGACTTGACCCAGCGCACCGGAGTGTTCGAGGCCAGGTGCATTTGCCCCAATCCCCCGCATTCCGTCCGCTTCAACACCTGCTTCCTCAAGCAGTTCCTGAAGATGGGCTTCCTCTCGCTGTCGTTCCCGTCGAAGGCGTCCGGCCCGCTGGTTTCCTCGTCGGGCGTCGGCACATACGTGTTCATGCCCATCGGAAAGCCGCCAGAGGCATCCGAGCCAGCCGCCACGACAGCATCCCCTGTTCCCGAAAACAGACCGGCAGCCGTCCCCGCCGCCAGTCAAACCGTCCCCACGCACCACAACCAACCCGAAAAGGAGAAAACCGCCATGACCCCAGCCATTCCCGTGACCGCCAATCCCAGCCCCGCCGTCGCCAGCCCCGTCCAGACCAACCCGCTGGACGAGACCCTGGCCAGCATCGCCTCCATGCGCGAACAACTGTCGAACCTTGAGACCCGCCTTCTGGAGGCGGGCCGCAAGCTCAAGTCCGCCCTCATCGAGCAGAAGCAGAGGGAACGCCTGTACGCCGAGGCGATCCGCAAACTGGAGCGCATCCGTCTTGCGGTCTGACCGGAAACAGCCAAGCCAACCACAGCAGAGGCCCCGCCGGACGCACAATCCGGCGGGGCTTTTCCGTCCAACAGCCAATCTCCACATGAACGACTACAACATCACCGTCGAGGAGGTCATCGTCCAAGAGACGTCCGTCCGCGCCGACACTCCGCTGGAGGCATTCGGGCTCATCCGCTCCCGCTATGAGTCGGGCGAGTTCGACAATCCAGGCGAGTGCCAGGAGACGCGAATCGCGGTTCGGTCGCCGACAGGCGAGACGCTGATCGACTTCGAGAGAATCTGACCCCAAAACCCAAAACAAGGAGACCACAGCCATGCTGAAACTCAACGCATCCTACTCCAAGAAAGTGCCCGCCGAGAGCGAGTACAGCTCCCAGTCCTACCACTGCACCATCGAGGTCGAGCTGCCCGACGGCCTGACAGGCCAGCAGCTTCAGGAGAAGGTGCATGACGTGTTCGCCTTCGTGCGCAATTCCGTGGAGGCGGAACTGCACAGCGCGTCATCCGCCCCGCAGACAGCCCAACAGCCTGTTCCGCAGCAGCCTGTCCAGCAGCCGTACAATGCCCCGCAGCAGAACTACCCGCAGAACCAGTTGCCGTACCGCAACGCAGTGGCGACGCCGAAGCAGGTCAACTACCTCCTGAGCCTTGCGAAACGCGCTGGCTGGTCTGTCCAGCAGATTCTCCAGCGTTGCCAGATTCCCAACATCGAGGCCATCCCGTCAAAGACGTGCAGCCAGTTGATCCAGGAGTTCTCCAAGGGCGGTGTCGCCGCCTAGCTCCGTACCGTCCTGCAATGCCCGTGGCCGTCAACCCCGTCGGTCATGGGCGAACAAACCACTCATTTCAGGAGAGACAATCATGGAAGAGCCCAAACCCACCCTCGCACAGCTCAAGGAGCAGCCCCACTACTCCTACTCCGCGCTCAACACCTACATCAACACCTGCCAGCTCC